>PMIK01000113.1 GCA_003157095.1 Gemmatimonadota bacterium
GAAACCGCAGCTGGCCCTGCTCGACTCGGCCCTGGGAGACCGGGAGGGCCCGCGCTTCGTGCAGGAGATGCGCGAGAACTTCCCGGACATCAAGCTGATCGTGATGGGTCTCCTGCCGGCCGAGCATGAGTTCGTCGAGTTCATCAAGGCCGGCATCGCGGGATTCATCCTGAAGGACGCCACCATCGAAACGTTCGTCTCCACGATCCAGGCCGTGGCCGACGGGGAATACGTGCTGCCCACGCCGCTGACGGAAACCCTGTTCACCCACGTGGCCGCCCAGGTACGGTCTCGCGGCAAGCGAGGCGCGAAGGCCGCGGTGCGAATGACCGCACGGGAACGCCAGGTGGTGGACTCGATCGCGGATGGGCAGAGCAACAAGGAGATCGCGGAGCGGTTGCACGTCGCGACGCACACGGTCAAGAGCCACGTGCACAACATCCTCGAGAAGCTGGCGCTGCATACCAGGCTGGAGATTGCCGCCTACGCGCACGAGGAAGGAAAGCAGCCTCAGCCGTTGGTCTCCGCGTAGCCGCCATCCGCGCGGTCGAGCCCCTCGCCGACATCTCCTGGACGTGTAGGAGGTCGCGGGCGAGGACTGATGGTGGCCTCCTTCGGCCGTCAGTCCAGCGGCGGGAGACTATCGCGGGAAGTGGACCCGCGCCCCCAGACCGGGCGCGGCTACTTCGCCGGATCGGCGTTCCCGACGTCGAGCATCACCTTCCACGTCCCGTCGCCCTGCTTGCGCCAGATGGTGACGTAGCTGCCGTGCCGCACTGGGGCGCCCGCGTTGACTCGTGACGTACGGTCCCAGCGGCCGATGGTGTAGCCCAATTCGCCGCCGGATGAGACCTCGACCGACACCGGACGCCAGGTGAGCGCCACCGTGGTGTCGCCCAGCTCCGGCGCCATCAGCTCGCGGATCGCCGAGCGCCCGACGACGTTGCGTCCGGGCGTGACCATGACACCGCTGTCGGCGAAGTAGCTCACCCAGCCGTCCACGCCCCGCTTCGCCGTGGCCTTCGCGAACGCGAGGTCGGCATCACGGATCGCCGCCGCAGCTCCAGCCACGTTCTTCCGGCCCTCGCAGCCGGTCAGGACGAGAAAAGCCGCCAGCGCCGCGAGCCCCATCTGTGCCCTCACCGCGATCTCCTTCCTGAACCGGCGGCGGCGGGCCGGAAAGCCGGCCCGCCGCCCTCCCGATGAGCGTCTACTTCGGATTCAAGGTGCGGTCAATCCGGAACCGCAGATCCTCGATGTGCGCCCGGCTCACGCGGTCACCCGCCTTGAGTAGCGCGAGCTTCAGCGCGGCGTCCAGGTCCTTCAGCTCCGCCCTGATCAGCGCGCGCGCATCGCCCGGCATCGGCGGCGGCGGCCGGAAACCGGGGGGAACCGGGCCCGCCGGGCCCGCCGGGCCCGTGCGAGCGATGACCGGCGGCGGGTTCAGCTTGGTGTCCATCAGGTCCACGAATGCGCGCTGCAGGTTTCGCCGGTACGCGTCCACCGCGACGTGCGGCCCCGCCAGCTCGGAGAAGATCGCGCGCCGGGTATCGCCCACCAGATCGGCGATCGTGTACGCCGGCGCGGCGGCGGTCGCCGTTGCCCCCTGGTCGGCGAGCCGCGACAGCCGCGAGTCGTCGAACAGGTTCCGCAGAAAATTGGTCTGCTCGGTGCGGACCCGCTCCACGATCCCCGACGGCTCGATGCGCCGCAGGACCTCCGGATCGAGGAAGAAGTCCGGCGTCTTGAAGACGTTGGCGGCGAGGAACTGCACCGCCTCGGCCTGCTTGGCCCGCGGCACCGGCGTGTGGATGACGCCTTCCTGGGTCGGGTACCGCTCGTGCCGGAACACGCCGCCCACCATCGTCAACACGTCGCTCATCTCGAACCGCCACTGGCCGATCACCCGGTCGTACATCTCCGACAGGTCGCTGTAGTCCTCCAGCTTGTTGCCGGTCGTGGCCGGGATCAGCATCCGCATCACCCGCTTCAGGTTCATCAGGCCGAAAGTGGTCGCCCGCACCGGGTCGTCACCCAGCGCCTCGCGCTGCGAGTTCGGGTCAATCCCGTCCATGTCGCCGAACCGCAGCATCGGGTTCGCGTCCTGGAGCCGGGCGAGCGAGTCCAGGTACGGCCGCTCCGCCTCGGGCGTCGCCGCGCCCGGAACCCGGCGATAGCCCCAGTTCACCGCGAACGAATCGTACACGCTGATGGTCGGAATCAGCGCCGCGCCGTCGCCCGGCTGCGCCACGTAGTTGAAGCGCGCATAGTCCATGATCGAAGGCGTGTCGCCCCAGCGCGCGGTGAAGCTCGGGCTGCGGAGCGAATCCACCGGCACCGAGGACGAAGCGTAGAAGTTGTGCGGGAAGCCCAGCGTGTGGCCGATCTCGTGCGCCACCACGTACTCCAGCAGCCGGCCCATCAGCGAATCGGGGAGCGGCAGCACCATGGTCCGCGGGTCGTCAGGCGCCACCTGCACGAAGTACCAGTCGCGGAGCAGGTTCATCACGTTGTGGTAGTAGCCGATGCTCGACTGGAGAATCTCGCCGGTCCGCGGATCGGAGATGTGCGGGCCGAAAGCGTTCTCCGTCGTGGAGGGGAGCCAGCGGACGTACGAGTACCGCGCGTCGTCCATGGTGAAGGTCGGGTCTTCCTGCGCCGTCGGCGCGCGCCGCGCAACGATCGCGTTGCTGAAGCCCGCNNGCGGGGTCAATGTAGAACACGATCGGCTTGATCGGGTCGGAGACCGCGGCGGTCGGGTCCTTGGCCTCGAGCCGCCAGCGGTCTATGTAGCAGCGCTTCGCCACCCGGTGCGCGCCGGTTCCGTAGTCCATCTGCTCCGTCGAGAAGAAGCCCACGCGGTTGTCGCACATCCGCCGCGACGCCGGCTGCGCGGGAAGGAGCACCATCGAGTACTGCACCAACTCGGTGATCGTCCCGAGGCTCCGGTCGTTGGGCACGCTGTCGGACGACCAGGTCTGGAGCGCCCGGACGTTCACGTTGGTGGGATACGCCTTCACCTGGTCAATCAGCGTCCGGGCCGTGTCGAACCGCTTGGAGCGGTCCTGCCGCCGGTTCACCGCCAGCTCCGGCACGTCGGTGGTGAAGAGCTTGGTCACGTCCACCACGGCGTTGCTGTCGTTGGGGCTCCAGGCCGCCACGTCGAAGCTCATGATGATCGGCTCGACGTTGTTGAGTTGCACCGCGCGGCTGATGGGCGAGCTGCTGTCGGCGACGATGTCGTAGCCGACGTTGCGGAACAAGATCCGGTTGCCGAACCGCTCCCACCGCACCACGCGGCTGGTGGTCACCACGCCGGCGTACCCCGTGCCTTGCTGCGCCCCGGCCAGGTCCGCGACCAGCAGGAACTGCTTGCCGAGCTGGGCGCGCGGGATCTCGAACAGGAGCTGGTCGCCGATCCGGTGGACGATGAATACCCCGGTGTCGGAGACGGCCTTGTCGGTGACGACCTCGGCGTACGGCTTGGGGGCCTGCGGCGCCTGCTGGCCCCTGGCCCCGAACCCCTGGCCACCGGCTCCCGTGGGGCCGGCGGGCGGCCCCCCCCGCTGGGCACTGAGGCTCGGCGCGGCGAAAGCCGTGAGCGCGACGAGGGCGATGGCAGACAGGCTGCGGTTCGGCATGGACGCCTTCTCGGTAACGAGGTGGTGACGCGAAAAACGAGGCTGCGGTGACGCTAGAGCTACGCAGAGCCGGCCGGCCAAGTTGAAGCAAAACGGCGCGGCCCGCCAGGGTCGCGCCGCCAGGAATCCCGAACCCGCCTCGGCGTCAGGCCTTGGCGCCGCACTCCACGCAGAAGCGGCCGCTGCCCTCGAGCGCGGCGCCGCAGTTGCTGCAGAACCGGCGGCCCTTGTTCGCGGCGCGCGTCTCGGCGATCAGCCGCTCAATCGGGTCGTCGGCCTCGACGCCGCCGGAGCCCGCGACGCCCGCGGCCGCCGGGCCGTTTCCGCCCGCGATACCCGCTTCCGCCTCCGACTCGCGCAGCGCCTCCACCGCTTCCTTGGTGTAGCGGGTCAGCATGGACTGGTAGTCAGTATCGGAGAGCTTGCCGGTCGCGCGGTCGAACTCGATCTCCTTCAGCGCGGCGAGCGCCAGCTCCTTACGGTGCTCCTTCGGATCGTCGTCGGGCTCGTCGAAGACGCTCGGGCGCTGCGGCGCCCGGGAGGCCGGGCGCAGGATGGGATCCAGCACCAGCAGCACGGCCACGACGGCCATCACCAGGCCGATCACGATCGCCACGCTAGGCCTCGAACTTCTCGAGTGCGCGCTTCAGCTTCTCCAGCTCCTCGGGCGACGCCGCATCGGGCGCGACGCCCGGCGCCGCAACGCCGGCGTCCGTCTTCGGTGTGGCCCGGAACAATCGCCGCGCCACCGTGCCCAGCAGGCCGAGCCCGACGGCGAGTCCCACGTACGGCATCAGGTACGCCGCCCAGTTGAACCCGTGCTTGGGCGGCGCCATGAAGATCATCTCCCCGTACTGCGCCTGGAACGACGCCAGGACCTGCTGCTGCGTCATCCCGGAGTCGAGCCGCGCCAGCACCATCCGGTGCATCGCCGGCGACGTGGTGCAGGTGAAGTCGGTCGTGCGGCAGGTGAAGACGTCGAGGTTGCAGCCGCAGGTGCAGCGGATCTTGTGCTCGATCGCCTTGACGAGCTCCTCGTTGTCGCGCTCGGTCACGACGTCGGCCGGACGGCCCGCCGCCTCGGGCGCTTCGAGGCGCCCGCGCGCATCGGCGCGCGGCGTCTGCGCGGCGAGGCTCGCCGCGGCGCCCAGCGCCAGAACCAGGAGGAGGCTAGGCGCCGACTTGCGCCACATAGCCCGCTGGCTCCGCTCTCCGCCGGCTCGCGGCCGTCGGGCCCTGCGCCCCCGGCCACAGCGTGATCAGGCCGCCCGCCGCCAGCACCATCCCGCCGTACCACACCCACCACACCAGCGGGTTGATCGTGATGCGGTACACCGCCTCCTCCGTCCCCTCCACCGCGCCGGCGAAGACGATGTACAGATCTTCCCGCATGTCGCTGCGGATCGCCACCTCGGTCGAGGGCTCGAAGGTCGGCCGGCCGAGCGAGTCGAGATGCTGCCGCTTCTCGCTCTTCATCGTGCCGATGTACTTCCCGTTCCTCGTCACGTCCACGCTCGCCGCCGTGACGAAGCGGTTGAGCTGCTCGTACTGCGACACGCCCTGGTGGGTGATGNNACGTAGCCGCCGTAGCGGCGCCGGTTCCGGCCCACCAGCCGCACCAGCGCCAGCGGGTACGCCTCGCCGTGCAGCCGGTGCCGCGCGCCAGTGCCGCGAATGAACTCCTGCACCACCGTGCCGACCACGAAGGCGCCCAGGGCGTAGGCGATCAGGGACCACCAGTCCGACATCCGCACCGCCGCCAGGCCCGCCGCCGTGACCAGCATCGCCGTCACCGGCCACAGGAACTGCCGCTGCAGGTTCGCGGTGCTCGCCCGCCGCCACGCGATCAGCGGCCCGATCCCCGTCAGCAGCAGCAGGAACAGCCCGAGCGGGATGTTCACCTGATTGAAGAACGGCGGGCCCACCGTCACCTTGGTGCCCCGCACCGCCTCCGAGATCACCGGGAAGATCGTCCCCCAGAACACCGAGAACGCAATCACGATCAGGATCAGATTGTTGAACAGGAACGCGCCTTCGCGGCTCACCATGGACTCGAGCTTCGCTTCCGCCTCGAGCATCGGCCAGCGGTAGGCCAGGAGCCCGAACCCCAGCACCGCGGCCAGGACGAGGAAGACCAGGAAGAACCAGCCCAC
>PMIK01000046.1 GCA_003157095.1 Gemmatimonadota bacterium
AACAGATGAACGAGAGGGTGGGCGCTTCGCAGAAGGGATCAACGAATCCGGTGTCGAGGTCGGGCACGATCACCATGTCCCCCGCGCTCACCGCCTTGAAGCCGACGCTCGAACCGTCGATGCCGACCCCGTTCTCGAGCAGCGCCGGCGTGAAGCGGGCGGCGGGGAGGGTCACATGGTGCCAGCGGCCCCACAGGTCGCAGGACTTGAGGTCCACCATCGCGATACCGCGATTGCGGACGAAGGCCTCACTCGCTTCGAAGTTCAGGAACATCGGGCACACCTTCTCGCAAGAAGCGTTCACCGCTCAGGTCGCCCGGGTGAGCGCGCCTACCGAATGGCCTGGATGACCGGCAACCGGGACGCCCGGCGGGCCGGGAAGAAACCACCCACCAGACCCATGACGAGGGAAAACAACACGCCCAGCGCCAGAATGCGCGGCGTGACCAGGAACTGGAAGGCGATCTGGCTGAACGACGACCAGTTGGTGGTGCTGGTGACGATGCCGTTGATCGGCAGGGCGACGAGACAGCCCAGCACGCCGCCCACCAGCGCGAGGAACGTCGCCTCGGCGAGGAACGACGCCAGCACGGACCGCGGCCGGAAGCCCAGCGTCAACAGCACGGCGATTTCGCCGGTGCGTGAGGCGACGGCCGCGTACATCGTGTTCACCGCTCCGAACACCGCGCCGATGGCCATGATGCCCGTGATGAAGATGGCGAGGAAATTCAGGATCCGCCGCAGCACGATGGACTGGGAGGCGTAGAACTCGGACTCCCGGTGCGCGTCTACCTGGAGCCGCGGGTCGTTCTCGAGCTTTCGCTTCGCCTCGTCGAACAGCGCCGGGCTCTTGAGCCGGAAGGCCACCACCTGGAAGAACTCGCCGCGCAGCACGGGCATCAGTTGCTCGTTCTCGCCCCAGATCTCCGACTCGAACGCGGAGCCCCCCGCGGTGAAGTGGCCCGCCACGAGCCAGCCGCGCCCCGCGAAGTGAATGGTGTCCCCCACCGCGCTGTGCGCGAGGTAGGAAGCAATCGCGCTCCCGATGACCACTTCGTCGCGCCCCGGCGCGAAGGAACGTCCCTCGACGATCCGGACGTTGTGCCGGACCTCGAACGCCTGCCGGGTGACACCGCGCGCCACGACCAGCCGGTCGCCGTTGCCCGACGCCGCGTCCAGGCTCATCGGCACGAACACCTCGGGGCTCACCAGCGGCCGGCCGTCGGAGGCGGCGGCGATCTCGGGCAGCGCCGCGATGATGGCCGCGTTGTCGCGGGAGATCCCGCTCGCCAGCTCGGAGTCGGCGCCCTTGCGCAGCACCAGCACGTTGTCGGCCGAACCGGTGCGGATCAGCGCGGTGCGGAAGCCGTTCGCCAACGCCAGCATCGCGATGAACACGCCCACCACCAGGGCCACGCCGAGCGCCGTCATCGCGCTCGAGACAGGCCGCCGCGCGAGGCTGCGCACGTTGTAGATGAGCGGGATCTTCATTCGACGTGCCGCAGGGCCTGCACGGCCGAGAGCCGCGCCGCGTTCCACGCCGGCACCATGCCGCTCGTCAGGGCGAGGAGCACGGCGATTCCGAAGCCCATCGCCAGCGTCCCGGTCGTGACGTCGAAGCCCGGCAGGAAACCCATCGCGCTGAAGCCCGACGGGTGGTACAGCGCCTTGGCCCCACCGAGACCCAGCACGGCGCCGACCAAGGCGATGGTGCTCGCCTCCGCCATCACCAGGCCGAACAGGAGCCGGTCGCTGAAGCCCACCGTCTTGAGGATCCCGACCTCGTTGGTCCGCTCGCGGGCCGAGAGCATCATCGAGTTCGCGGCGACGAGCAGGATAGCGAACACCACGGCCATCCCGATGCTGTTCATCAAGAAGCTGACGTTGCCCCACATCGTGACGAAGTTGGCGTTGAACGCGCGCTCCGTGCCGGTCTTGGTCGGGTCGCTGGAGTTCTTGAACATCGAGTCCACGACCGCTGCCACTTGCGGCGCGAGCGCCGGATCCCTGAGCTGGAGGACGTACCAGCCCGGCTGCACGAAGCGGGAGTAGCGCTCGTAGAGCATGTCGTAGTGGAACAGCAGCACGTCTTCGCCGAACGCCGGGTCCTTCGCGCGGTAGACCCCGCGGATGGTGAACGTCCAATCCCCCTGGAAGATGGTGCCCTTCAGCGTCACGTTCTGCCCCAGCTTCCAGCCGAACTTGTCGAGCAGGTGCTTTCCCACGACGGCGGCGGTGCGTTCGTGGATGAAGGCCGCACGCTGATCCGGCGGCAGATCGACGTCGCTCGTGTAGAGGTCGAGGTACGACTCCGGATCCACCGCGAACTGGGCGAAGAAGTTCTTCGGGTCCTGGTACACGCCGCCGAACCAGTCGGCCCANNGCGCCGGCCCGCAGCGTGGTCACGACCGAGCGCAGCGACGCGAACAGGAACAGCGCCAGCGCCACGCTCAGCGTCGTCAGCACGGTGCGGCGCTTGTGCCGGGTCAGGTTGGCCCACACCAGTGGGAAGAACTTCACGCGGTCAGCACTCCCTTATCGAGGTGCAGAACCGTCCCGGCCGCCTGCGCCGCGTGCGGGTCGTGGGTCACCATGATGATCGTCTTGTGGAACTCGCGGTTGAGTTGCTGCAGCAGCGCGAGCACCTCTGCCGCGGACTTGGCGTCGAGCTGGCCGGTGGGCTCGTCCAGGAGAATGATCGTCGGATCGGACACGATGGCGCGGGCGATGGCCGTCCGCTGCTCCTGGCCGCCCGACATCTGGCGCGGGAAGTGCTCGGCGCGGTCCGTGAGCCCGACCACCCCCAGCGCCGTCAGCACGTGTTCGTGCCGCTCGGCCTTGGAAAGCCGCGTCAGAAGCAGGGGCAGCTCGACGTTCTGGTATGCGGTCAGGACCGGCAACAGGTTGTAGGACTGGAAGACAAAGCCCACGTGCCGGGCCCGCCATTCCGCCAGGGCCCCCGGTCCCATCGCGCTCACTTCGGCGCCTGCGACAGTGACCGTGCCGCTGGTGGGCCGGTCGAGGCCGGCCACGAGATTGAGGAGCGTGCTCTTGCCGCTCCCCGACGGCCCCATCAGCGCCGTGAAGCTGCCCTCGGCAAACTCCAGATCCAGGCCGTCGAAGACGGCGATGGACTGTGAATCGCGCTGGAAACGCTTCGTCAGACCGTGGAGCGTGACGAGAGCCAAGGGGGGACCTCACGGACAGATAAAGTGAGAGGTGAGAAGTGAAAGGTG
>PMIK01000256.1:0-29885 GCA_003157095.1 Gemmatimonadota bacterium
TTGGCGAGCACCGCCAGGCCATCCATCCCCGCCATCTTCACGTCCAGAAGCACCAGGTGCGGCTTGAACTCGGCATACGCCCCCAGCGCCTCGGGCCCCGAGTTCGCCAGCGTGACGGCGTAGCCTTCGTACTCCAGCAGCTGCCGCAGTGCCTCGCGGACCCCCTGCTCGTCGTCCACCACCAGGATGCGGTGACTCATCGCGGCGCCGCCCGGTACACCCGGATGCCCGCCGGGCTCACGCGCACGTCGCCGACCCCGGCCGGCAGCGGGATGGGCACCGCCGCCCCGTTGCCGGCGGGAAGGCTCATGGCGCGGAGGATGGCGGGAATGACCGAGCGCGGGACAGGGAACTCGCGGATCCTGAGTTCGTCAATGGTCCACACCACGCGCCCATCCGGCTGCGCCGACAGCGTTCCGCCGGCGACAACCGGTTCGCGCCGGGCCAGCCCCTGCGCCAGCGGACCCAGCAGCCGGCGCGGCAGCATCGAGACGTCGAGGGAGCCTCGGACCCGTACGTGCTGATCACCGAGCGCCACGGCGATGGAGTCCAGGACCCGGTTCGGCCCCCGCCCCCCGGCCAGCTCCTGCTCGATCAGTGCGGCGAGCTGGGCCGCCGTGAGATCCACCCAGGCCGCGCCGCCGCGCCGGGTCAGCCGCTCGAGCGACGTCTCGGCCTGCGCCGCCGCGCCGGGCGTGGGTGAGACGTAGACCGCCGGGGTCGGCTCCGGGACCCCGCGCACGCGCCGATACAGGGCGGCGAGCTGGTCGCGATAGACGAACCCGGCGGCCNNGGGCCGAGCGTGCTCTGCATCAGATCCACGCTCTCGACCGTCGAAGTGCCCTCGTACGCGATTCCCGCGGCGAGCTGCGGAAGGTCCTTGAAGGCTGGCGGCCGCGCGCTCCGCTCGGCGCGCCCCAACGTCAGGTGCGGGCTGAACGGCCGCAGCTCCGGTTCGAACGCCAGTGCCATGAGTGCGACCTCGACGTCGTTGGCCAGAAGCTCCAGGGCGGGATGGCGCTCCATGCCGAGCCAGACCACCCGCGGCTTGACCAGGCTCGGAAAGGCGCCGATCCCGCCCAGGCGCACGGCAAAGGGACGCGCGCCCCGTACCGCGCCGCCCACGGCCTCCCCGATCGGCCCGACCTGCTCCGGGCCGACCTCGCCGAGGAACCGCAGCGTCAGGTGCAGCGCCTCCTCTCCCACCCATCGCACGGGCAGGTGTGCCGACCGGAGCGGCGCCGCCGCCGCCCAAGCCCTCGCGCGCTCCTCAGCGGGAAGATTCACCGCGACAAAGAGCCTCACGCTAGCGCTTTCCGCTCACGCGCTCTAACCTAATCGAACCCTACCCATCCGGAGAGTGCCGCCGTGTCCTTCCCATCCTCGACCGCCAGGTTGGTGATGTGCGCCGCCGTCGCCGCAGCGTGCAGCCACGCCACACCGCCCGCCACCCCCGCTCCCCAGCCGGCCGACGCGCGCCAGTCCGCAGCCCCGGGCCAGGCCAACCTGACCGGAGACTGGGCAGTCCAGTTGATCGTTCAGGGACAGTCGCCGAGCACCGGCATCATGCGCCTCGCGCCCTCCGGCGACGGGTACACCGGCAACCTCCAACTCGAGGGTGTGGATCGCCCGTACTTCGTCCGCTCGGTGCAGGTCGAAGGCAGTCACGTCAGAATGGCCCTGGACACGCCGGACGGCGAGGCGAGGATCGAGGGCAACCTGCGGGCGCCGACGCAGTTCGAAGCCATCTATATCTCGCGCACGCTCAACGGCCGCTTCACGGCGAGCCGGCGCTGATCGCGGGCACCTTCAAGGCGCAGAAGCTGCGCTAGGCGGGAGTGGCGCTCACCGCGCGAGGCGGTCCAGGCTCCGGTACTGGATCGCCTCGCTCACGTGGGCCGGCTCGATGCGCGCGGCGCCCGCCAGGTCGGCGATCGTCCGCGCCAACTTCAACACCCTATGGTAGGCCCGCGCCGAAAGGCTGAGGCGCGCGATGGCCGTCCGAAGCAGCCCGTCCGCGGCCGACGTCAGCGCGCAGTGCGCGCGGATGTCCCGCGGCGCCATGTGCGCGTTGGCGAAGATGCCGGTCCGCGCGGCGAAGCGGTCGCGCTGCACCGCCCGCGCCCGGGCGCACCGCTCGCGGATCGCGGCGCTCGGTTCCCCGCCCCGCTCGGCCGCAAGCTCCCGGTAGCGCACCGCCGGCACGTCAATGTGCATGTCAATGCGGTCCAGCAGCGGCCCCGACAAGCGGCTCCGGTAGCGCTGGACCAGCAGCGGGCCGCACGGGCAGGAACGCGCGGAATCGCCGTAGTAGCCGCACGGACACGGGTTCATCGCAGCCGCCATCATGAAGCGGGCGGGATACGACAGCGACGTGGCCGCACGGCTGATCGTCACGGTGCCATCCTCCAGCGGCTGGCGCAACGCCTCGAGCACGTTGGCCCGGAACTCCGGCAGCTCGTCCAGGAACAGCACGCCGTTGTGCGCCACGCTGACCTCGCCCGGCCGCGGGTAGCTTCCGCCCCCAATCAGTCCCGCGTCCGAGATGGTGTGGTGCGGAGAACGGAACGGGCGCACGGCGATCAGCGATTCGCCGGGCGCCAGCAGCCCGGCCACCGAGTGGATCTTGGTGGTCTCGAGCGCCTCGGCGAGCGACATCTCCGGCAGAATGGTGGGGAGCCGGCGCGCCAGCATCGTCTTGCCGCCGCCCGGCGGGCCGACCATGAGGATGTTGTGCCCGCCCGCGGCCGCGACCTCGAGGGCGCGCTTGGCGTGCTCCTGGCCCTTGACCTCCGCGAAATCCACGTCGGCCGCCACGTGCGCGGCGAACAGCGCCTCCACGTCCACCTCGGCCCTGGGCAGCGGCGGACCGCCATCGAGGTGCGCGAGCACCTGGCCCAGCGTCGCCGCGCCTCGGACGTCCAGACCGGCCACCACGGCGGCCTCCCGGACGTTCGCGGCCGGGAGAATCACGCCGGCCAGGCCCGCCTGGCGAGCCGCCACCGCCATGGAGAGGGCGCCACGCACGGGCCGGATCTCCCCGTCCAGACCCAGCTCGCCGAGCACCGCGTAGCCGGCCAGCGCACCTGGCTTGATCTGCTCGGTCGCCATCAGCACCCCCAGGGCGATGGGCAGGTCGAAGGCGGAGCCGTCCTTGCGCACGTCAGCCGGGGCAAGGTTCACGGTGATGCGCTTGAGGGGAAACGTGAAGCCCGCGTTATGGATGGCCGCGTTGACCCGCTCGCGACCTTCCTTCACCGCGCCCTGCGGCAGGCCGACCGTCACGAACGACGGCAGGCCGTTCGCGATGTCGGTCTCGACGTCCACCAGGTACGCGTCTATACCCAGGACGGCAGCGGAGGCGATCCGCGCGAGCATGCCGTAGGCTAGGAGGAGTCCGCGGCGTCGTGGGAGCGAAGCAGCGCGCTGCGGTGCGCGCTGTTGCGGGCGGGACTGGAGTCTCACGTCTCTTCAACTCACAACAGCTCGCAACTCGGTGTCTGGCAACCGACCTGCGATCTCCCGGCTCCTACCGGCGCTCCCTGCGACGCATGAGCCACATCACGCCGAGCATGTCCACGATCCCCACCCACAACCGGTTGGAGAGCCCGTAGTGCGACCGCCCGCGGGTGCGGGGCCGGTGCCCCACCTCGACCGACATGACTCGACCGCCCGCGCGCAGGAACAGCGCCGGGAGGAAGCGGTGCATGTGATCGAACTGAGGAATGGCGAGGAACGCCTCCCGCTCGAACAGCTTGAGGCCGCAGCCCGTATCGGGCGTGTAGTCGCCGAGCATGCGCCCGCGCACGCCGTTGGCGATCCGCGACGACACGCGCTTGAGCCACGAATCGCGCCGCGCCTTCCGGTAACCGGCCAGGAGGAGCGGGCCGCCGTCCGGACGCGGGGCGGCCGCGTCCCGCGCCGCCATCAACCTCGGGATGTCGGCGGCATCGTTTTGGCCGTCGCCGTCCATGGTGGCGATCCATCGCCCCCGGGCGGCGCGCACCCCGGTGACGATGGCAAAGCTCTGTCCCTTCGGGGACGCGTGGCGCACCACGACGAGATGCCGAACNNCGCCACCGGTCCCCAGCGCGGCGCCGATCTCCCGAAGCAGGGGGCCCACGTTCTCCGCCTCGTTGTGGGCGGGGATCACCACGGAGAGCTCCACGCCGGATTCTACTCCAATCGCTCGCCGCGCGCCTTCCAGAACAGGAACACCGGGACCCCCAGCGCCAGGAGCAGCGCCCCGATGGCGGCGTTGCGTGGGTTCGACGCCACCGAACTCGCCACGACGTAGAGGGCGGCGAGGACGAACAGCGCCGGCGTCAGCGGGTAGCCCCACGCGCGGTAGCCGCGCGGCGCGGTCGGGCCGGCTTCGGTGCTCGCGTCCACTACGCCCCCACGCGCCTCGCGATGGCGGTACACGAAGAGCGTGCTCACCACGAGACCGAAGAAGATCCAGTCGCCGAACACGACGTAGTCGAGCAGCTGGCCGTATGTCCCGCTCAGGGTGAGCAGGATGGCCCAAACGCCCTGGAACACGATGGCCGCCGCCGGAGTACGGTAGCGCGGGTGGAGCCGCGCCAGTTGCGGGAAGAACGCACCGTCGGCGGCCATCGTGCGATAGACCCGCGGAGAGACGAGGATGACCAGGTTCAGGAAGCCGAAGGTGGAGAACGCGATCCCCGCCGCGATCACCACAGCCCCGGCCGAGCCGAGAACTCCGCGCATCGCGTCGGCCGCCGGCGCGCTGCTGGCCGCCAGCCCGGGCGCGCCGAGAACCCTGAGATAGGTGACGTTAGCCAGCAGGTAGACTGCCACGACGACTGTGACGCCGATCACCAGGGCCCGCGGCAGGTTGCGCTCCGCGTCAATCATCTCCTCCGCGATGAAGTTCGACTGCTGCCACCCCCCGATGGCAAACATGACCGGCACCAGCGCCGCCCCCACGGCCAGCACCAGGTGGGGGGGCGCGGCCACCGCGGACGACGAAACGGCGTGGAGAGGCATCTTCAGTATTAGGCCCGCGCCGATCAGCAGGGCGAGGGCCGCCAGCTTGAGCAGGGTGAAGATGTTCTGGGTGACGGCCCCGGGCTTAACGCCCACGTAGTTGACCGTCGAAAGTATGGTGATGGCCGCGATGGCCACCGGGAGGATCGCGGCGTCGGGAAGGGCGAGCAGCACCGCGAGATAGCGGGCGAACGTGACTGCCACTGCCGCGATGGCACCGGTGGCCATCACGAGGAGCAGCGCCCAGCCGTACAGGAAGGCGGGCAGGAGACCGTATGCGTCGCGCAGGTAGACATATCCGCCTCCCGCCTGCGGCTTGCGGTTGCCCAGCTCGCCGAAGCAGAAGGCGCCGGCGAGCGCGATCAGACCGCCCAGGACCCAGACGGCGAGGGTGAGGAACGGGGTCCGCACCCGTTGCGCCACGATCGCGGGGTTGAGGAAGATTCCGGCACCGATGATGCCGCCGATGACGACCATCGTCCCGGAGAACAGTCCCAGCCGGCGGGAATAGCCGGGAGACTTGCCCGCCCCTGTGGGGTACGTCATAGTGCATCACCCAATGGAGAACCCATGACCCCTCGATTTTCGCGCGCCGCGCGTGCCGGCACCCTGCTGGCGCTGGCCGTGGCGGCCCTGGCCCTGGCCCCCCGGGCGGGCCGGGCCCAGTACTTCGGCCGCAACAAGGTGCAGTACGAGACGTTCCATTTCCAGGTGCTGCGCACCGACCACTTCGACGTCTACTTCTATTCCGAGGAGCAGGAGGCCGCGGAGCAGGCGGTGCGGATCGCGGAGCGCTGGTACGCCCGCGAGTCGCAGCTGTTCGACCACGAGCTGAGCGGCCGCCAGGCGCTGATCCTCTATGCCAGCCCGGCGGCGTTCCAGCAGACCAACGCCGTCTCCGGCGACCTGGGCGAGGGCACCGGCGGAGTCACAGAGGCGATCAAGCGCCGTATCATCCTGCCGCTGGGAAGCTCCCTCGCCGAGACCAACCACGTGATCGGCCACGAGTTGGTGCACGCGTTCCAGTACGACATCACCGAACACGGGCGCGGCGGAGGCCAGATGCCGGCCGCGACCCGGATGCCGCTGTGGTTCATCGAGGGCATGGCGGAGTACGTCTCCTTGGGGCCGCTCGACCCGCACACCGCGATGTGGATGCGGGACGCCGCCCTCAACGGCAAGCTCCCCAAGTGGCGGCAGCTCGATGATCCCCGGTTCTTCCCGTACCGCTATGGCCAGGCGCTGTGGGCCTATATCGCCGGCCGGTGGGGCGACGAAGTGGTGGGCCGGCTGCTGCGGTCCGCCAGCAAGGCGTCGGACGTTGACCAGGCGTTCCTGCGCGAGACGGGGATGGGAGGCAACCATCTCGACTCGGCGTGGCAGGCGGACCTGCGAACCGCCTACCGGCCGCTCCAGGCGCAGACCGACTCGCCCGCGCACTACGGGGCGCGGCTCATTTCCGGGAGCGACCAGGCCAGCGGGCTCAACGTCGGTCCGGTGGTGAGCCCCGATGGTTCGCGCATCGTCTTCTACTCGGCGCGCAACCTGTTCTCCATCGAAATGTTCATGGCCGACGCCCACACCGGCCGCATCCTGCAGCGAGTCACCAAGACCGCCGTGGACCCGCACTTCCAGAGCCTCGAGTTCATCAACTCCGCGGGCTCGTTCGACGGGACCGGCAACCGCTTCGTGTTCTCCGCCCAGTCGCGGGGCCGGCCGGTGCTCGAGGTGCTCGATGTCCAGCGCGGGAGCGTGGTGCGGGAGATTTCGTTTCCAAAGCTCGGGGAGATCCTGCACCCTGCCTGGTCGCCGGACGGCCGCTACGTCGCCTTCGCAGCGCTGGCCGGCGGACTCACCGACCTGTACCTCTACGACCTCGGTACCGACAGCCTGCGCCAACTGACCAACGACGCCTATGCCGACCTCGAGCCCGCCTGGTCGCCGGACGGCAGAAAGATCGCGTTCGTCACGGACCGGTTCTCGACCAACCTGACGAACCTGGCGCCAGGCAACTACCGGCTCGCGATCATGGATCCGTTCTCGGACTCCATCGCGCCGCTGCCGAGTTTCCCGGATGGCAAGAACATAGACCCGCAATGGTCCCCGGACGGAGCGAGCATCTACTTCCTGTCGGACCGCAATGGCATCACCAACATCTTCAGGCTGGACGTGGCCACGGGCCGGCAGACTCAGGTCACGAATCTGCTGACCGGTGTCACCGGGATCACCTCGCTGAGCCCGGCCCTCTCCGTCGCGCGCCAGAGCGGCCGGGTCGTTTACAGCGTGTACGAGGGAGGCCGGTACGCGGTGTACGCCGTGGACTCGGCGGATGCGCTGCCGGGGACCCCCCTCACGGCGGTCGCGTCCCCCAGCCCGGCGATGCTGCCGCCGCAGAGCCGGCCGCACAGCGAGCTCCTCACGCTGCTGGCCGACTCGACGATCGGCGAGAAGTACGCCAGCACCGAGACGGTCACCAACTACCATCCCCGGCTGGCGCTTGACTACGTGGCGCAACCCAGTCTCGCCGTCGGCGCCGACCGGTTCGGGACCTACGTGGGCGGCGGGATCATGTTGTACTGGAGCGACATGCTGGGCGACCAGAACCTCGCGACGATGCTCCAGATCCAGGGCAACTTCAGCAACCTCTCCGGCCTGGTCGCGTACGAGAACACGCAGCACCGCCTCAACTGGGCGATCGCCGTGGAGCAGATCCCGTATCTGCAGGGCGGATACAGCCTGTCCCAGTCGGCGAACGGCGACACGCTCTACCAGCAGCTGCAGGTGTTCCGCGAGATCGACCGCGAGCTCGACTTCCTCGTCGCGTACCCGTTCAGCCCGGTTCAGCGGGTGGAGCTTTCCGCTGGCGTGCGCAACATCGGCTTCACCGAGCAGCTCGAGACCCAGGCGTTCTCGGCCTTCAACGGCAACCTGATCTCGGATGTCACCAGCAACCTCCCCGCGCCGCCGTCGGTCACGATGGCGACAGCGAGCGCCGCGCTGGTGTACGACAACTCGTTCTTCGGCGCCACCAGCCCCATCCTCGGCCAGCGCTACCGGCTCGAGGTGGATCCGACTGTCGGTTCGCTTCAGTTCTATACCTTGCTCGCCGACTATCGGCAGTATTTCATGCCGGTGCGGCCGTTCACCATCGCCGCACGGTTGCTGCATTACGGACGCTACGGCCGCGACGCCGAAGACAGCACGCTCATGTTTCCGATATACATGGGCTACCAGAGCCTGGTGCGCGGTTACGATTACAACTCGCTCGACGCCTCGGAAGGCCAGGTCTACGATAACCTGACCGGCACGCGGCTCCTGGTCGGCAATCTGGAACTGCGCTTCCCGCTCCTCGGCGTCCTGGGCCTCGGGCACGGGTACTACGGCGCCTTCCCACTCGAAGCCGCGATCTTCGGCGACGGCGGCGTGGCCTGGCACCAAGGCCAGAGCCCGAGCCTCTTCGGCGGCACGCGCAAGGTCGTCACCAGCGCCGGTGCGGCGCTTCGGATCAACGTGTTCGGCTTCGCGATCGCGGAAGTGGACTACGTCAAGGCGTTCAACCGGCCCGGCAAGGGATGGCAATGGCAGCTCGGGCTGACGCCGGGGTTCTGACGAACAGGGGCTAGGGATTAGGGGCTAGGGGCTAGGGGTGGCGGCTAGCCCCTTGCCCCTAGCCCTTATCCCCTGCTTCTCCTTCACCGCTCGAGCAGGACGTTGACTCCCGCCCGCAGCGCGAACGGACTTCGGTTGCGGATCAAGAGCCAGCGCGCCTCGATGAACGGCCACAGGAGTGTCTTCCTGAGCCGCGGCGGAGTGAACCCGGCGAACGCGTTGAGCCCGGCCTGCGCGCGACCGGATCCTATGGCGCGATGCGCGATGCCGAGGCCCGCTCCCCCGTACAAGCCACCATACCAGCCCAGGCGGAACGCCACATCGAGGTTCAGTTGCCACAACGTGGCCGGCGTGCGCAGGTAGTAGTCGCCGCTGGGGATCAGGTAGAAGCCGGGCACGATCGGGACCCGCAACTGGCCGCCGATGCTCCAGGCCTCGAGTCCCCAATCGTAGCCCACGCGGCCACCGGCCTCCGGGGCCAGCGGCGGGACGACGTACTCGGCCGAGACTGAAGTGGCACCGCGTGCCGCCTCCTGCCCGCTCGCCTGTTCCAGGAGCAGCATCGTGGCCGCGCACACGCAGCCAAGCACCAAACGCGCGGATTGCATCGAACAAGCCCTCCGGACCGCCACCTTACACAGCCGCAGCTGCGCTGTCTACCCCTGCGGCTCACGCTTGGTTCAGCTCGCAGATTCCGCGCGCCGGGGGCCGCAGGTGCGCCCGAGGGGCACCGTCGGCACCCGGCGTCCGCCACAGCGACCCTGCCGGTGGGAGCAGCCGCATGCCAGATTGGAAGCGGCCACCTGCCGGCCACCCCGGAGCGTGAGGTGCAGCCAACTGCAACAGTGCGAAACCGCCGCTGTTGCGAGACCTGCTCGGGAACCGAGGCTGGAGCCTCAGCGATCGCGGACCGGATGCGGATCGGCTATCGTGTTGACGGCCAGCGAGATAGAATCACGCGACGCGCGATCGCCTGACCACTGCTTGACCCCGGGAGTGCTCGCGCACACTGCTTGCACTCGTCGTGGCCGAATGCACCAACGTGGTGAGCCATGAGCAGCAAGCCGGCAAGGCCCGCAAGCCGAACCAAGGAGCCACCGCCCGGCGATGTCGAGGCGGCGCGCCGGGCGTCCGAGGAGAGCCTGCGCTCCTTCATTGACAACGCCGTCTTCGGCATCTACCGCAGCGCGGTGGACGGTCGCGTGCTGATGATGAACCGGACGCTGGCCACGATGCTCGGATATGGCTCGCCCGACGAGCTGATGGGCGCCGATCTCGCGGCAACCGTGTACCAGGACCCCGCCGAACGGGAGCGGCTCGTCCAGCAGCACCGCGCGGGCGACCGCTACGCGGGCGTGGAGTCGGTGTGGAAGCGCAAGGACGGGAAGCCGGTCCCGGTGCGGCTGAGTGGTCGCGTGCTGCACGATGGGTCCGGGGCGGTCGCGGGATTCGAGGGCATCGTGGAGGACCTGAGCGAGCGGCACGCGCTCGAGCATCGGCTGCGCCAGGCGGAGAAGATGGAAGCGGTGGGGCAGCTCGCGGGCGGGATGGCGCACGACTTCAACAACCTGCTCACCACGATCCTCACGACCGCCGACCTGATCGGCGGCGAGCTGATCGGCGACTCCACGATTCAAAGCGACCTCGAGACCATCAAGATCGCGAGCAGCCGCGGCAGCGACCTGATCCGCAAGCTGCTTGCATTCGCCCGGCGGCAGCGGCTCGACCTGCAGCCGGTCGTGCTCGACGCCCTGTTGCAGGAAGTATCCACGGTCTTGCGCCGGCTGCTGCCGCAGGACATCGAGATCCGCGTGGAGGTGGACGCGGCCGGCAGCGCGGCGCGTGCCGACCCGGTCGCGGTCGAGCAGATCCTGATCAACCTCGCCACGAACGCTCGCGATGCCATGCCGGGTGGCGGGACGCTGACCATCGGCACCGGGCGCGAGAACCTCACGGCCGCGGGGTGCGAGACTCAGGGGTGGGGACTCCCGGGACGCTACGCCGTGCTGAGCGTAACGGACACGGGCATCGGCATGGACCCGGTGACCCAAAGCCACCTCTTCGAGCCGTTTTTCACGACCAAGGCCGTGGATGCCGGCACGGGACTCGGGCTGGCGATGGTGTACGGGCTGGTGAAGCAGCATGACGGCTTCGTGGACGTGCGCAGCACGCCCGGCAGCGGTACGACGGTGCGCGTCCTGTTGCCGGAGGCCGAGTCAGCCGCGGCCCGCAGCACTCCCGAAGGTGGAACCGCCCAGCTGCGCGGCACGGAGACCATCCTCCTGGCCGAGGACGAGGACTCGCTGCGCCGCGCGGCTGCCCGGGTGCTGCAGAAGCACGGTTACCGGGTCATCGAGGCGGCCAATGGCGCGGAGGCGCTCGCGCTCTATGGCGAGCACGAGTTCGAGATCGGGCTCATTGTCGCGGACGTGGTGATGCCGACGCTGGGCGGCCCGCAACTCCTGCGGGCACTGCGCCAGGCGGGGAAGAACGTGAGGGTGCTCTTCACCAGCGGATACACGGCGCGCGACGTCCAGGAAACCAAGGCGCTCGATCCCGGCCTGCCGTTCCTGGCGAAGCCGTGGACGATCTCCGATTTCCTCAGGCGCGTGCGGGAGGTGCTGGACCAGCCAGTACCAGAGTGACCGTCGTGCCGGCACCTAGCTCGCTGGCGATGCCGATGGTCCCGCCCCACGCCTCCACCAGGCGCCTGGCGATCGCGAGGCCGAGCCCGCTTCCGCTCGTTGTCGTGCTGAACCGTGGCTCGAAGACGCGCGGGAGCGCGTCGGCCGGAATCCCCTTCCCGTTGTCCTGTACCTCGATCTTCACTCCGAGGTCGCGCGCCGCCCCTGCCATGTCTCGCGCGTGGCGCCCCGAGCGCACGATGATGCGGGTGGCGCCGGCGTCCCGCGCGTTCTCGAAGAGGTTGACCAGCACTTCCGCCAACTCGTCGCGCCGCACCATCACCGCCAGGCCCTCGTCGCCCTCGAACTGCCACTGGACCGGCGTGTCGCCGAGCTGGTAGAGGCCGACCACCTCCCGCAGAACCTCCCCCGCGTTCACCACCTCGACCGGCGGCCGCTCGGGCGAGGGAAGCGCGAAGCGGCTGAAGGCCCGCGCGATGGCATCCAGCCGGTCGATTTCCGCGAGGATGCGCTGGCCAGTGCCGTCGAGCACGCCGCCGAGTTCGGCGGGCCGCTCCCGTCTCAGCCGCATCAGGTGCTGGATGCCGAGCCGGATCGGGGTGAGTGGGTTCTTGATTTCGTGCGCGACCTGGCGCGCCATCTCCCCCCACGCAAGGACACGCTGCGCCTCGTGTCCCCGCTCCACGTCGGCGGCCGCCTGCTCGATGGCCCGGTACACCGGAACCAGCTCGCTGGGCATCGCACCGCGTACCGGCGCGGGCCGCTCGCCGCTCCCCGCCAGCAGCGCGGCCCGGGTCAGCTCGCGGATCGGGCGGGCGAGAGCGCGCGCGGCGAGGCCCGACAGCACCAGGGCCGCGACGATCCCGAGGACGGCGGCGACCAGCACCGCGATGCTCAGATCCTCCTCTCGGCCGCTCAGCGCCGGGTCGCTCAGCAACTGCGGCGACGCAAGGATGGAAATCTCGAGCGGCTCGGCCTGCCGCAGCAGATGGTAGCCGACCAGCACCGGCTGGGGCGTGTCCTCCTGTTTCCCGGTCACCTCGAGGTAGTCGCGGAGCGCCAGCCGCGTGAACGCGTCCGGCGGCACCAGCCAGTCCACCAACCCCAGGTCGGCGAGGACCGGCGCGGAGCTGGCCTGCAGCGCTCCACCACGGCTCAGCACCAGCTCCGCATCCACCCGCTGGGCGACGTCGGGAAGCGCGAGCGCCTTCTCGGTGGATCCCTCCTCGAGCGCGGCCGCGGCATCCTGGAGGGTGCGTCCGATCAACAGTTCGCGCGAGCGCCGGAACTCGTCGCCCTGCCGGGAATAGCTCCACAGCGCGAACACGACGGTTGGCAACACGAAGAACGCCGCGAAGCTCAGGGTGAGGCGCGCCCGGAGCGAGCGGTGCACGCTCGGCAGCCAGGCGCTGACGTTGGGGACGAACCGCCCGCCGATCACGTCCACGACCAGCCAGAGTGCGGCGAGAACCCCGAAGTCGAGCACCAGCAGCAGCAGGCCGCGCTGCAGCAATCCGGACAGCCCGCCGAGGTCCACCTGAGCGTGGACGTGCCGGTGCCCGCCCGGGAGCTGCACCACACGCTCCCCACGGATGATCCAGCCGGCACGGCTCCACGTCGCCCGCGCGTCGGGCGGGGGACCACCGAGATCGAGCGGCGACAGAGTGAGCCGGTACGGCGGCTCTGGCTCTTCCTCCGATCCCGCGAGGAAGCGCGCCACGCGACTTGGTGCGACCAGGCTCGACTTTGGACCGACGGCCACCGCGACGACGCGCCCGTCGGCCAGCGGGATGGTAGCCAGACCGTATACACCTTCGCGGCGCAGATACGAGCGGACCAGCGGCAGCCGTTCGATCAGCGCCTCCCGCACCTGTCCTTGCACCAGGCCCGCCGGCAGGTCGAGCTGGGCCAGATCGAGCTGCAGAGCACGCTCCGCCGTGGCCGACCAGAGCGACAGCGCCGCCGGGTAGTTGTGCGCCGCGAAGTCGGTCCGCCGCCACAACAGGTAGAGATCACCCGCCGTCTCCGGCGCAATCGTCGGCGGCGTGCTGCGGACCAGCCGGTCGAACAACGCGACCTTCAGCGCGTCCGGCTTGTCGCCAAGCCCCTCCATGTCCTGCGTTGCCAGCGAAATCCGGCTCCCGGTCGTGGTCCCCCACTCCAGGAGGACCGCCGCCGAACCGGCGACCACCGCCACGGTCGCGATCGTGCTGCGGAACGGCATCGGCTTGATCGCGACCAGGAGCGCTGGAAGCCAGAGGTACGGGTACCACTCGGGCCAGGCGCCCCGCGGCTCCCAGAGGAACAGGCCCGCCACCGCGAGTGCGATCGCCAGCAGCGAGGCCAGGAACGGCCAGACGCCCCCATGCGCCGGCACGGCGGGACCGCGCACCAGCGCGGCGGCGATCAGCACCAGCGCCGAAGCCGAGAGCACCAGCGCGATCTGCCAGGTGAGCCACAGCGCGAGAGGCACGCCGGCGGCGGGAGGCGTAATGCCGCGCGCCAGATCCTGCAGCAGGTAGGGAGCCAGCACGGTGACTCCCAGCGCCGCGAGCCTGCGCAGCAGTCCGGGCTTGAGCCCGCGCCGCCATAGCGCGCAGGCCACCAGCGCGACGACGAAGCTGGTCAGGATGACCGTGCCAGCGGAACGCGAGAACGGCCCGAGCACGTCCTGGTAGTAGCTGGCCGACGAGAAGACGCTATCCGGCCCGAAGGCCTCGCCAAGCGGCGCGCGGGCCACGCACAGCGCGGCCGCCGCGGCCATGGCCCCCGCACCGGCCGCCGGCAAGCCGCCACGCACCGCCCCGACGATGCCCGCGAGGAGCAGCGCGACCACGATCCAAGAACTGACGCGGCGCGCCGAAGCCAGCAGGTCGGAGATGGCCCCATCCTGCTCCGGCGGCACGGGCTGCACCGTGAACAGCGTGTCGCCGCCGGCCAGAGCGCGCGGCAGCACGTAATCGAACACGTCGGAGTCGGCCGGCGCGCCGCCCGGCGGGTAGAAATGCAGCCCCACGCCCACCTGGTCCGCGAACCGGTCCGTGAGCGCGACGCCGGCCCTGGGCGCGTACGACGCGCGGGCCAGCAGCACTGCCGCGACAGCCGTCCCGTCGTGCGCCTGGCGGCGGGCCACGAGCCAAAGGTAGAATGGTGTCGTGACCGTCGAGAGTTCCGGACCCGCCGGGCTGAGCGCCACCCTCAACGTCCCCGCCCAGGCCGTGGGCCGGCCCAGCGCGTCGAACAGCACGACGCCGCGAGCCGGCTCCCGATCCCGCACCAGCGCCTCGAGCCGCCGGAACGCCGGCTCGCCCGAGAGCCCGACCAGGGACGCGGCGCGATCCGCCAGCCGGCCCACGTCGCCGAAGGCGGCGGCAAGGTCGTCCTGGAGCCGTGACGACGCCCGCGTCACCACCTGCTCGCGGACGCGCGGCCACGCTTCGCGCAGCTGGCCCAGCCGCCACGTGAAGCCGCAGGACGCGAGCCCGAGAGTCAGGGCGAGCAGGGCAGCCGCCATCCGCACGGCCCAGCCGGACGTCCCGTGCCCGTCCCGCCATGCGGCCACCACCGCCACCATGCCCAGCAGCGTGAGCCCCGCCGCGAGAATCCAACCCGGCGCCCGCATCCACTCCGCGCTGAGCGCGGCGGCGGCGGCGACGGCGGCGAGCCAGACCGGCCGAGGCCTGCTCAGATGAGACCCCCGCTGCGCCTCAAGGAGATGACGCCCGGCGACGTCGCATTCGCCATCGGCCTCAACCCCCGCCTCATCGTGCCAGCCGGCACGTGCGAACAGCACGGCCCGCATCTACCGATGGGGAGCGACGCGATCATTGTGGACCGCCTCGCGGACGATCTGTCGGCGGAGTTCGGGATCGTGCGCGCCCCCACCATCGAGTACGGCGTCAATGCCGTCACCGCCGAAGTCCTGCCCGGCAGCGCCTCGGTCCGGCGCAAGACGTTGCGCCGCTGGCTCAACGACCTGCTCCCCGACTGGGAAAGAAACGGCGTCGAGGAGTTCCTCGTGCTCACCGCGCACGGCCACGCCCCCCACCAGGAAGCGCTCGCCACCGTCATGACCGATCGAGCCCGCGTGCGAGTCGTTGACATCTTCGCGATGGACCTCGCGACCGTGGCCGAGACCGCCGACGGACCGATCCACGGCGGAGAAGTGGACACCTCGCTCATGCTGTACATTGCCCCGCACTTGGTGCGCATGGACCTCGCCCGGGACTGTATCTTGCCGGAGACGGAGCGCCGGCGCTACCGCCGGGGCACCATGATGCACCTGCCCGCCGCCTCGCAGGGGTCCGTCGGCGCGCCAACGCGCGCCAGCGCCGAAAGGGGACGCATCATCTACGACTTCATCCGGAGCCGGATCTACGAGCGGGTCATCGGCGTCAACCCGACCGCCGCGGTGCAAGCGCCGTGAGGACCGGGCTGGCGCTGGCCGTCGCGACGGCACTGACGTTTGCCGCACCGGCGACGGGTGTCGCGCAGGCAGTCCTGGACCAGGGCGTCTTCGTGATCTCGCGCGATGGTGCGGAGATCGGCCGAGAGGAGTTCGCGATCCACGCGACGCCTGGCCGACAGGGCCGCCCCGGCGTACTGGCGGTCGCCACCGACCGCTATCGGGAACGGGAAATCCGGGCTGCCCTGGATCTCACCAACGACCACGTCCCCGTCTCCTATCAGGTGGACGTGACGGTCGCCGGCCGCCTGACCGAGCGTCTCAGCGGGCAACTCGGCCGCGGGCGCTTCGCAGTGCGGAACGTCACTCCGGCCGGCGAGTTCGTCCGGGAACTCGCCGTCCCCGTGGGCGTCGTGGTGCTCGACGACAACGGCTTCAACCAGTTCTACTTTCTCCCGCGCCCCGGCGCCGATGCCACCCGGCCCGTGAGCGTCCTGCGGCCTCGCGAAGGGCGCGTGGTCGCCGGCGAGGTGCGTGCAATGGGAATGGATACGGTCATGGTTGGTACCCGCGGAGTGCCCGCCGAGCACTATGCGCTCACCCTGCCGGGCAGCGACCCGCGCGAGTTCTGGTTCTCGCCCTCCGGGAGCCTTCTCAAGGTCGCCATCCCCGCTCGCTCCATCGTCGCAATCCGCTCCAGTCTGCCGACTCGCTAGCTCGCTAAAACACGACAATTCGAACCGGGTTGGCGCGCGATCGATACTTGACCGCGGTCAACATCAGTCTAGGTTGCCGCGTATGCCCCGTGGAGAAGCCAGTCAGCGACCTGAAACTCACGGTGGCAGAGTGACGTAGGGCACGCAGACGATAAGACAAATCCAGGGGCGAACATGCGGGCTCGACTGATTGTGGGATGGCTGGTGGTTCTGACCATGGTTGCGGCGATCGGGTACGCCCAGGAGGCGCCGGTCCGACGCCTGTCGCTGAACGAGGCCTTGGACATAGCGCGCCAGAACAACCCGGACTACCTGACCTACGTAAGTGCGCGGGCGCCCGCGTCGTGGTCGCTCACCAATTCGACCGCACGCCTGTTCACGCCGACGGCCGGCGTTACCGGCGGCTACACGGCCCAGGCAGCCGCCAGCGGGCAGATCATCCAGGGGTTCCAGATCCCCGCGACGCCGAGCTATCACCAGAGCAACCTGACGTTCGGCCTGAGCTATCAGCTCTCGGGCACCAGCTTCGCGAATCGCGGCTACGCGGCGTCGCAGCTGCACGCGGCGGATATGGACATAGCCGGCGCCCTGACCCTGCTCCAGACGTCGGTGAAGCAGGAGTACATAAACTTGCTGGAGGCGCGAGCCCAGGCGGACTACGCGGAGCACGTCGTGAACCGCGCCCAGGAAGTGCTGAACCTCGCCGAGGCCCGGTACAACGTCGGCCAGGGCACGATGATTGACGTCCGGCGCGCGCAGGTGGACAAGGGCACGGCCGACGTGGCGTTGCTCCAGGCCCGCCAGAACGTGGACATCGAGGTCTTGAAGCTCTACCAGTGGCTTGGCGTTCCCGCGCCGGAGCCGCCGCATGTCGAACCGACGGACACGTTCCCGGTCGTGGAGCCCGGCTATAACCAGGACTCGCTGGTGGCACTGGCCCTTCAGGCGAACCCGACACTTCGCGCCATCCGGGCTCGGGAGGGAGCCGCGCGATGGAATGTGCGCGGCGCCTACTCGCAGTATCTGCCCAGCTTGCAGGCAAACGCCGGCACCGGGAGGTCTTGGATCACCCAGGGCACAACGAGCTATAACCAGAAGAACCCGTGGTATATCTCGCTCGGCCTCTCGCTCCCGATCTACGACGCGTTCTCGCGCAACTATCAGATCTCGCAGGCGAACGCCGCGCAAGAGAGCCTGAACCAGTCCGTCCGCAAGGAGGAGTTGCTGGTTCGCGGGAACGTGAGCGCGGCCTACCTGGCGCTGATGACTGCCTACCGGACCATCGCGGTTCAAGTCAACAACCGCGCCGCGGCGGACGAGGCGTTGTCCCTCGCGACAGAGCGCTACCGGGTGGGCTCGGGCTCGATCATCGAGCTGCTGGACGCGAGGGTCACGTCGGAACAGGCGGGAGTGACGTACATCAACGCGGTGTACGACTATCACAAGGCCATTGCCGCGCTCGAGCAGGCGGTCGGCCTGCCTCTTCGTTAGGGGATCGGACAGGAAATCCATGAGCACTCGCGGAAAAATCATCCTCATCATTGGCGGCGTGCTGGTGCTGGCCGGCTTCGTGACGCTCGGCGTATCGAAGCGGCGCCAACCGGCGGTGAGCGTCAAGCTCGAGAAGGTCTCCCGCCGCGACCTGGTCTCGGTCGTCACGTCGAGCGGGAAGATCGAGCCCGAGCAGTCGGTGGACATCCTCTCCGACATCATGGGCCGCATCGTCTACCTGCCCGTGAAGGAAGGCGACCTCGTCCAGAGGGGCCAGATCCTGGTCAAGCTCGACACGGCGTCGTACGCGGCCGCGGTCGAACGGGCGCAGGCGGGCGTCGCGTCGGCGCGGGCCAACGTGGCGCAGGCCCAGGCCAACCTCGACCAGGCGCAGCGCGCGTACAACCGTGCGCGCGACGTCCGGGCGCAGAACGTCCAGCTGATATCGCAGGAAGCGCTGGAGCAGGCGCAGACCGCCCAGGAGGTGGCCGTCGCCAACCTGGATGCGATGCAGCGTCAGGTGGAGCAGGCCGTCGCCAACCTCCGGGACGCGCGGGACCAGATCGCCAAGACCACGATCGTCGCCCCCCTGTCGGGCCAGGTGACGAGGCTGGCGGTGAAGCAGGGAGAGGTGGCCGTTCCCGGCACCTTCTCGCGGGAGACCGGGCTGCTCATGACCGTCTCCGACATGTCGGTCATCGAGGCGCGGGTGAACGTGGACGAGACGGACGTGGTGCGCGTGAAGCTCGGCGACTCGGCCCAGGTCTCGATTGACGCCTTCCCGGATACGTCCTTCGCGGGGCACGTGACCAAGATCGGCAACTCGTCCACGACCGCGGGCAGCGCCTCGACCAGCGGGCTCCAGACCGCGGCTCAGGCCGTGGACTTCGAGGTACGGGTGACGCTGGACCACCCGCCGCGGAACTTGCGGCCCGATCTCTCGGCGACGGCGCGGATCGTCACCGATACGCGCAAGCAGGTGCTATCGGTCCCGATCATCGCGCTCACGGTGCGCGAGCCTCCCCACGACACCACCGCGGCCCCGGTCGCTAAGGGCGGCGCGCGCGCCGCGCCGGCGGCGGCCACCGCGCAGCGGTACACCATGGGAACCGACACCACCCAGGCCCACCGCCTTAAGGAGACCGAAGGCGTGTTCGTGGTGGACACGGCGACCCACGTCGCGCACTTCATCCCGGTCAAGGTCGGGATCTCCGGCGATCAGTACTTCGAGCTGCTCAGCGGCCTGAAGGGCGGGGAGACGATCGTGAGTGGCTCCTACCAGGCGATCAAGGACCTCAAGGACGGGAGCCGGGTGAAGGGGCAGCAACCGCCGCGCGCCGCGGGCGGTACGGCCGCGTCGTGAGCGAGCCCGTCATCCGCACCATCGGCCTGACCCGCGACTATCCGATGGGCGGCGAAACCGTGCGCGCCCTGCGTGGCGTGGACCTCGAGATCCCGCCCAACGAGTTCATCGCCATCATGGGGCCGTCGGGGTCGGGCAAGTCCACACTGATGAACCTGATCGGCTGCCTCGACACGCCGACGGCGGGCCAGTACTGGCTGGCGGGCCTCGAGGTATCACGCATGAGCGACGACGAGCTGGCGCGGGTCCGCAACCGGCAGATCGGCTTCGTCTTCCAGACCTTCAACCTGCTGCCTCGCGCCTCGAGCCTGCACAACGTGGAGCTGCCCCTGGTCTACGCCGGCCTCCCGGCCAAGGAGCGGCATCAGCGCGCGGAGGCGGCGCTCGCCTCGGTGGGGCTCGCCGACCGGATGGGGCACCGCCCCGCCGAGCTGTCGGGCGGTCAACGCCAGCGGGTCGCGATCGCGCGGGCGCTGGTGACGGAGCCGAGCATCATCCTCGCCGACGAGCCGACCGGGAACCTCGACTCCACGACGAGCGAGGAGATCATGAAGATCTTCGAGGAGCTGCACCGCAGCCGCGGCCAGACCATCGTGATGGTGACGCATGAAGCCGACATCGCGCGGCACGCCGCGCGCGTGGTCACCCTTCACGACGGCCTGATCTCCTCCGACCAACTCAAGGCCGCCTAGCGCGCCGTGTCCATCTTCGAAGCCATCCGCCTCGCGTTCGGGATGATTCGCGCCCAGAAGCTGAAGAGCTTCTTCTCGACCATCGGCGCGTTCATCGGCGTGATGTTCCTCATCGCGGTGGTTTCGATCGTGAAGGGGATGGACAAGTACGTGCAGGAGGATTTTGCCGCCAAGATCTTCGGCATCAACACGTTCACGGTGACCCGGCGGCCGGGCGTGCAGTTCGGCAACGTGAGCGACGCGATCCGGCGCTCCTGGCGGCGCCGCCCGGAGCTTTACGAGGACGACTTCCACGCGATCCGGGCCGCGCTCCCGTCCGAGTACCTGGTCGCCGTCGAGAGCCGCAACCAGGCGGAAGGCGTGGTCGGCACGAAGCGTTCCGACTACATCCAGGTTTCCGGGGTCTCCGAAGACCTGTTCAAGATCCGCGACTACCGGGTGGCCGAGGGGCGCTTCTTCACGCCCCAGGAAATCTCGCACTCCGCCAACGTCATGGTGATCGGCGCGGACATCGCGGACAGCTTGTTCACCGGCGCTGACCCGCTCGGCAAGAGCATCCGCGTCGCCGGCTTCCCCTACACCGTCATCGGGGTGGTCGAGAAGCAGGGGAACGTCTTCGGGATCTCCCTCGATCGCTTCGCCATTGCGCCCTATACCTCCGAGATCAAGAAGGTCGTCAACCCGCACAAGGTGGTGGACGGCATCATCGTCAAGGCGCCGGACGACCCGATGATGCGTGAAGCGATGGACCGGGTCGAGGGCGTGATGCGCGGCCGTCATCACCTGCGTCCCGAGGACGAGGACGATTTCCACCTCGACACCCAGGAAGACGTGCTGAGCTTCTGGTCGAAGATCGCCAAGGTGCTGTACACAGCCCTGCCCCTCCTGGTGGGCGTCTCGCTGGTCGTGGGCGGGATCGTGATCATGAACATCATGCTGATGGCGGTGGCCGAGCGGACCCGGGAGATCGGGGTCCGCAAGTCGCTGGGTGCGCGCCGCCGCGACATCCTGGCGCAGTTCCTGGTCGAGGCGGCCACGCTCTCGACCACCGGTGCGACGCTCGGGATCCTGGCCGGGCTCGGCCTGGCGCGGCTGGTCCAGGCCATCTCGCCGCTGCCCATGGGGGTCTCGCCGATGTCCATCGTGATCGGCCTGATCCTCGGCGTGGGGGTCGGGATGATCGCCGGCGTCTATCCCGCCAGCCGGGCCGCCAGCCTCGATCCGGTCGCGGCGCTGAGGTTCGAGTGACCTCCTCGCGCACCACGTCGGTCGTCACCACCCTGCTCGAGGGCGTCGGCATCGCGCTCGACTCGCTGCGCGCGAACAAGACCCGCGCGGCCCTGACCATCGTCGGCGTCGCGATCGGCGTGATGGTCGTGACGGGGATGTCGGCAGCGGTGAAAGGCATCAACACCAGCTTCGAGAGCGCGATCTCGTCGCTGGGCCCCAAGACCTTCTTCGTGTTCCGGTACTTCAGCGGCGGGATCCAGATCAACGGCGGGGACCGCAACGCGCCCTGGCGGCACTACCCGCCGATCACGCAGGACGATGCCAGGGTGATCGAGCGCCTGCCGTCCATCAAGGCCGTGATCTTGTCCGAGAACCGCCAGACGTCGGTTCAGGCGGGCAGCGAGAGCGAGGACCAGGTCCAGATCCAGGGGAGCGGTGCGAGCTGGCCCCGGGTCTCGGGTGGCGACCTCACGGCCGGGCGCTCCTATACCGACCTCGAGGACGCGGCGGGAGACAAGGTCGTCGTCCTCAACACCAAGCTCGCGGTGCGCTTCTTCCCGCAGGCCGACCCGGTCGATCGCACCGTGAAGATCTACGGTCAGGAGTACAGGGTCATCGGGGTGTACGAGCCGCCACCCAACCTGTTCGGCGGCGGCAACGACTACTCCGTGATCATGCCGTGGGTCACCTTCCACCGCTACATGAACGTGAACTGGGGATGGGCCAGCCTCGCGGTGATGCCCACGGACGAGGCCACGGTCCAGGACGCAATGGACGACGTCACCGCCGCGCTCCGCCGCTCGCGCGGCCTGCGGCCCGGCGAGGAGAACACCTTCTCGCTCGTCACCCAGGACAAGTTCCTCGACATCTGGGGCAAGCTCACCGGCGTCTTCTTCATCGTGATGATCGCGCTGTCGGGCGTCGGCCTGATGGTCGGGGGCGTGGGCGTGGTGGCGGTGATGATGATCAGCGTGACCGAGCGCACTCGCGAGATCGGGGTGCGCAAGGCGCTGGGCGCGACCCGGGGCGAGATCCTGTGGCAATTTCTGGTGGAGGCGGCGACGCTCACCATGATCGGCGGCGCCATCGGGATGGTGATGGGCGGCGGCCTGAGCTACGCCGTCTCCCACCTCACACCCATTCCCGCACGCGTACCGCCGCTGGCCGTCGTGGTGGCCCTGGGCGTATCGGTCATCACCGGCGTCGTGTTCGGCATCGTGCCGGCGCAGCGGGCGGCACGAATGGATCCTGTAGAAGCGCTCCGCTACGAGTGAGAGGTGAGCGGTGAGGAGTGAGAAGGCGAAGTGAGAGGTGAGAAGCAGAAAGGCGTGAGGGGGCAACCTCTCACGCCTTTCCACCTTTCACCTCTCGCGTTAACCTCTCACCTCTGACATCTCACTTCTCACCGGGCCCCGATCATGCGCCTCGACCTTCTCGCGATTGCAGCCCATCCCGACGACGCCGAGCTCACCTGTGGCGGCACGCTCGCCAAGGCGACACGGCAGGGCTATCGCGTCGGCATCCTGGACCTGGTGGCCGGCGAGGCCGGCACGTCCGGGTCGGCGACGGTGCGTGGGCGCGAAGCCGCGCGGGCCGCGAAGGCCCTCGGCATCCATGCCCGCGAAAACGCGGGACTCCGCGACGCACACCTGCATAACACCGATGAGACGCGGCGCGTCGTGGTGCAGTGGATCCGCCGGTTCCGGCCGCGCACGGTGATTCTCCCCTTCCCAGTCGGCCGCCATCCGGATCACCGCGTCGCCTCGGAGTTGGGCCGCGACGCCTGCTACCTGGCGGGCCTCGCGCGCTACGACGCGCCCGGACGCGCCCACCGCCCGCGCAAGATTCTCTATGCCCTCGCCTATCGCGAAGATCCGATCAAGCCCACGTTCGTGGTGGACGTTTCCGCGGCGTTCGCAGCCAAGATGCGAGCCATCCACTGCTATAAGTCGCAGTTCGACGGGGCGGGGTCGGCAGGAGAGATCTTCCCCACCGGCCAGCGGCTCTACGACCTGATCGAGACGCAGTCGGCGCATTACGGATCGCTGATTCGGACGAGATATGGAGAACCGTTCTTCACGCACGAGACGGTATGCGTGGAGGATGTTGTGGCGCTGGAGGTGGAGTCCATGTGAAGGTCAGAGGTGAGACGCGAGGGGTGAGAAGTACAGGTGAGAAGTGAGAAGACGAGGTGAGGGGCAACCCCTCAGCCACGTGGCGCGCACCCCGCGCTCGATTGGATGAGGCCACGTAGAAGCGCTCGCACGCGGCGCGTGTGGCTCATCAGTGCCCCGGCCACCGGTACCGGAATCCTCCTGGTCTCGCAGGCGATCCACAGATGGCTCTCGAGCTCTGTAGCCGAACCCCGAGCGACTCGCAGGAACCGGGTGCCGTCCTTGCCGAACCCTCGACCATACGCCTCAGCGATGTTGGCCGAGATTGACTCGGCCGCACGTACGAGCTGATCCGCGGCGGCAGCGGCCCCCACCCCCTGGATCCGACGTGCGGCTGCGATGGCGTCACGCGCGAGCAGCGCCGCCTCGCGCCATGCGACGAGATCCGCCAGGTCCCCGGGCATGCACTCAAACTGCACCCGGGGCCCGCCGCCGTGCCGCCAATTGTCCGCATCGGGGTCCCTTCTCACGCATTTCGTCCTCTCACCTCTCACCTTGGACCTCTCACTTCTCACCCCTCACCTCTCACCTTACCTTTTCGTACATGCCCGGTCGCATTTACCTCGACCACGCCGCAACAACTCCGGTCAGGCCGGAGGTTCGGGATGCCATGCTGCCGTTCCTGGGCGAGGAGGTCTTCGGCAACCCCTCCTCGGCCCATGCCTTCGGCCGCAGCGCCCGCGCCGCCGTCGAGCACGCCCGGGAGCAGGTCGCAGCCGCGGTCGGAGCCGAGCCCAACCAGGTCTTCTTCACATCCGGGGGGACGGAGGCGGACAACCTTGCGGTGCTCGGCGCGGTGGCTGCGGCGATGGCGAAGGCAGCTCACGGGTCAGTCGTCCACATCGTTTCGAGCCCGACGGAGCACCACGCAGTCTCGTCCGCCGGGCGCGAGGCGGCGCGGCGCGGCGCCTTCGCGACGCTCCTTCCGGTGGACGGCAGCGGCGTTATGGACCTCGAGGTCCTCGACCAGGCTCTCGCCGGTCGCGGCCCCGCCGGTCGGCCGGCTCTGGTCTCGGTGATGTGGGTCAACAACGAGGTCGGCACGCTCCAGCCGGTGCAGGACATCGCCGCACGGTGCGCCTCCGCCGCCGTGCTCTTTCACACCGATGCCGTGCAGGCGCTGGGCAAGGTGCCCGTGAATCTCGGCAGCTTTCCATGGGCGGCCGTGTCGCTATCAGCCCACAAGATCGGCGGGCCAAAGGGTGTCGGCGCGCTGCTCGTCAGGGAGCCCTCGGCCTTCGCCGCCATCATCCGAGGCGGCTCGCAGCAGCAGGGCCTGAGGCCGGGCACGGAAAACGTCCCCGGCATCGTCGGCTTCGGACGGGCGGTCGAGCTTGCGGTTGCCGAGCAGCCAGCGAAGGCCGCGGCGTGGGCGGCGATGCGCGACGCGCTCCAGCGCGCCATCATCGAGCGGGTGCCCGACGCCATCGTGCACGGCGCGGCCGCACCCCGCGCGCCCAACATCCTCAATGTCACCGCGCCCGGCACCGACTCGGAGTCGGTGCTGATGCATCTCGATCTTGCCGGCATCGCCGCAGCCTCGGGCTCCGCCTGCACGACGGGGTCGGTGGAGCCGTCCCACGTCCTGCTGGCGATGGGCGTACCGGCCGGCCTCGCCGCGGCCGGCGTGCGGTTCAGCTTCGGCCCGCTCTCGTCCGCGGAGCAGGTTCCGCGGATCGCCGACACCTACGCTCGGGTCGTGGCAAAGGTCCGTCAGCTGCGCCGGGCCCTGTCACGCGCATGAGCCAACCCCGAAACCCCAACCCCCAATCCCCAACCCCGGCCTTCGACTGACCCCCCGCGTTTTGGTCGCCATGTCGGGCGGAGTGGACTCCTCCGTCGCCGCGGCCCTGCTCGTCGAGCAGGGCTTCGAGGTCATCGGCGCCACGATGAAGCTGTTCTGCTACGGCGATGGGCCCCTCGCCGACCGCCCCTGCTGCTCCCTCGACTCGATCCAGGACGCCCGGGCGGTCGCGGACCGGCTCGGCATCCCCCACTACCTCCTGAATCTCGAGGACCGGTTCAGCCACGACGTGATCGAGAACTTCGTGAGCGAGTACGCCCGCGGTCGCACCCCCATCCCGTGCGTGCGGTGCAATTCGTTCACCAAGTTCTCCGACCTTCTGGCCCATGCCGATGCGATGGGGTGCGAGGCCATCGCCACCGGCCACTACGCCCGCGCCCAGGACGGCGCGCTGTTGCGTGGCGCCGACAGGGCGAAGGATCAGTCCTACTTCCTGTGGGGCATCCGGGCCGACGTCGTGCCACGGATGCGCACTCCCGTCGGCACGCTGACCAAGCAGGAAACGCGCGACGTCGCGCGCAGGCACGGCCTCGCGATCGCCGAGAAGGCCGAGAGCCAGGAGATCTGCTTCGTCCCCGATGGTGATTACGTCAACGTCCTGGCGCAGCGCCTGCCGGCCGGAGCCCCCGCCCTTCAGCCGGGGCTCATCGTCACCGCGGCCGGCGAGCAAATCGGGGAGCACGCCGGCTTCGCCCGCTATACCATCGGCCAGCGCCGCGGACTCCCCTCCGGCTCCGGCGAACCCCTCTACGTGACCGCAATACGGCCTCAGACGCGCGAAGTGGTGGTAGGCCCGGTAGGAGGCTTGGACACGTGGGCCGTGGCCTTGGAGGAGGTCAATTGGCTTACGGAGCCTCTGGCCTCCGGCGACCGGTGCGAGGTCCAGATCCGCCACCGGGCCAAGCCCGTCCAGGCGGCGGTATGCGCCGCGGGCCCCGGGACGATCGAGTTGGCCCTCCTGTCGCCGGCGCGGGCGGTGGCGCCGGGCCAGAGCGGCGTCCTATACGACGGGGACCGGGTATTGGGTGGCGGCATCATCAGCTAGAAGGGGCGTCCTCGACAGACCGTCCCACGCGCTGCAACATATCCCCCATGGAAATCACCCTCATTCGCCACGCCAAGGCCGAGAATCGGGACCCCAACAGCTGGCCCGACGACGACCTGCGGCCGCTCACTGCCGAGGGCCGGGCAGAGCAGCGTGCCGCCACCCGCTCAATGAAGAAGATGGGGATCAAGTTCGATTTCCTCGTCACCAGCCCGCTGCTCCGGGCGCGTGAGACGGCGGAGATCGTGGCCAAGGGCTACCGGTGGCCCGAACCGCCGCAAGTCGCCGAGGAACTCGGTCACGGGTATGCGGTCGGCGCCATCGTCAAACTGCTGGCCAAGTTCCCTCCGGGAGCCGCGGTAGCTCTGGTGGGGCACGAGCCGGACCTGTCGGACCTGGCCGGTGCGCTGGTCACTAGGGACGGCCGGCTCAACATTGCCGTCAAGAAGAGCGGCGTGGTTGGCATCGAATTCGACGGGCCGGCGGAGGCGGGCAAGGGCACATTGCTCTTCCACCTCAAGCCGGGGCATCTGAGGAAGCTGGCGGAATAGAAAAGAGCGGGTGTAGGGGTTAGGGTGTAGGGAGTGACACTCGGGGCGAGCGAGGATTGCTGATGGCTGCCAAAGGGAAGAAGTCCGCCGTGCACGTGCCCGCGATCCGCATCACCGTGGTGATGCCGTTCCCGCCCGCGCGGGTGTTCAAGGCGCTCACGGACCCCAAGGACCTCGAGGGATGGTCAGGCGCCCCTGCTCGCGTGGCGGCGAAGGTGGGCGGGCCATTCCGCATGTGGGATGGCTGGAACACCGGCCGCGTCCTCGCGCGCCACCCACCCACTGCGCTCGCCTACAGCTGGCGCAAGGACAGCTGGTCGGCCGAGACGAAGGACTCGGTCGTGCGCTGGAAGTTGACGCGCGTCCCTGGTGGCACGCGGGTGAGCGTCGTCCACTCGAAACTCCCGAGTGCGTGGGAGTACCGCGACCACAAGGGCGGCTGGCCGAAGTACTTCCTGAAGCCGATGGCGGCGTATCTGAAGAAGAGGGGCTAGGGGCTAGGCGATGGGGGCTAGGGAAGGAAAGAGGCGCCTCGATGATGAGGCGCCTCGCTGTTTCCCCTAACCCCTAGTCCCTAGCCCCTAGTCCCTCTTCTGCACCACCACCATCCCGCTCATCGTCCCGTGCTGGGGACCACACTCGAAGGTACAAAACCACTCGCGGCCACCTTGCCAATCAGCCACGAAGCTGGCCTCCGCCGGCATTCCCGGGTAGGCGGTGATATCAACGTTCTTCCCTTCGACCCGAAAACCGTGCGCGCTATCCATGGCCTTCAGCGTGACGTGAATCGTATCGCCGTAGTTGGCCTTGATCTCGGTCGGCGCGAAGCTGCCGAAATGGCCCTCGATCACGACGTCCACTCGCCGAGGCGCCGGACGCGAAGGCGACGTCGAGACCGCGGCGGACGTTGCCAGTGCGGCGAGGCCGGTCAGCAGAACACGGGCTGCAAGCATGATTGCGACTCGTATCTTGAGTGAAGTGGTCGTATTATAAGCGATGGCGGCCCAGGGCGGTAGCTCGGGCATCCTTTGTGCTACAAAAGAGCCTTGCGCCCACTATATTCCGCGACGGCGTCCGACACCCCTTTTCTTCAACTGCGGAGAGCACTGCCATGCCGAAGAAGTCAGCCAAGCCTGCGGCGAAGAAGGCTGCGAAGAAGAGCCCGATGGCCGAGGGCGAGGGCTACTGCGTGAAGTGCAAGGCGAAGCGCGAGATGGCGAATGTGAAAAAAGTGAAGATGGCCAATGGCCGGCCTGCGCTGAAGGGCACCTGCCCGGTGTGCGGAACCGGCATGTTCAAGATCCTTCCCCCGTCCTGAGGTCAGATGAGCCGGTCCGCGCAGTACCTCACCGAGGTCGCCAAGTACGGCGCCAACAACTACAAGCCGCTGCCGGTGGTGTTGGAGCGCGGCGAGGGCGCGTGGGTGTGGGACGTTGATGGCAAGAAGTACCTGGATTGCCTCAGCGCCTACTCCGCCGTCAACCAGGGCCATTGCCACCCCGCGATCGTGAAGGCGGCGCAGGAGCAGGCGGGTCGCATGACGCTCACCTCGCGCGCCTTCCACAACGACCAGATGGGGCCCTTCCTCCATCAGCTGTGCGACCTGGCGGGCTTTGCCAAGGCATTGCCGATGAACTCCGGCGCCGAGGCGGTCGAGACGGCGATCAAGGCCGTCCGGAAGTGGGGGTACAAGGTCAAGGGGATCCCGGCTAACAAGGCGGAGATCATCGTGTCGGCGGGCAACTTCCATGGCCGCACGACGACCATCATCTCCTTCTCGACCGAGGAGCAGTACAAGGACGGGTTCGGGCCGCTGACGCCCGGGTTCAAGATCATCCCGTTCGGCGATGCCGACGCCCTCGAGAAGGCGATCACGCCCAACACGTGTGCTTTCCTGACCGAGCCGTTGCAGGGAGAGGCGGGGGTGATCGTGGCGCCGGTGGGCTGGCTCAAGAAGGTCCGGGACATCTGCACTCGGCACAACGTCCTGTGGGTGGACGACGAGATCCAGACCGGCCTTGGCAGGACCGGCAAGATGTTCGCGTGGCAGTGGGAGGGCGCGCGCCCCGACGCGGTGATCGTCGGGAAAGCGGTGGCCGGTGGGATGTATCCGGTCTCAGCGTTCCTGGCCGACGAGAATGTGATGGGTGTTTTCAAGCCGGGCGACCACGGCTCGACCTTCGGCGGCAATCCGTTCGGCGCCGCCATTGGGCGGGTGGCGCTCAAGGTGCTGGTGGACGAGAAGCTGGCCGACCGCGCGCAGGAGTTGGGTACGTGGTTCATGGACGAGCTCAGGAAGATCAAGACGTCCAGCGTGGTTGAGGTGCGCGGCAAGGGCCTGCTGATCGGCGTCGAGATCAAGGTGGAGGCCGGGTCGGCTCGGCCGTACTGCGAGGCCCTGGCCGAGCGCGGGATTCTCTGCAAGGAAACGCACGACCAGGTGGTGCGCTTCGCGCCGCCGCTGACGGTCTCGAAGGCCGACCTGCAATGGGCGCTGCCCAAGATCGCCGAAGTGCTGGCGATGAGCTTCGCGCCGGCGATGGCCGCGGCGCATTAGCCGCAACGCGAGTTGGGATCATGAGCGGGGCGCCGGTGACGGCGCCCCGCTGCGTTTCAAGTCTCGAAGGGGGCGCGCTGCGCGCTATCCACTGGTCGCGCCGCTTCGACCACCGGGCTTCGGCGCGCTATAGTTCAAGTCCCCTCTCCCGGGAACCCGGCGATGATCGCATTCCGTGGCTGCATCCGACGGTCGGAGCGTATGCTCCTCTCCGGTGCATTCGCGTCCGCACTACTCTTCGTGGCATGCGCGCGCGAGGGGAAGCCGCCAGCCGCGGCGCCGGCCGGTAAGGGCCTCACGATTCGTCTGACCAGCGTGCCCGCAGGCACGCCGGCGGGCGCCGGCATCTACGTGGCCGGCACGTTCAACCGCTGGGACCCCGCCGCGGCGAGTTACCGGCTCACCGCGCAGGGGCAGGGACAGTACGCCATCGCGCTGCCCGACTCCGTCCGCGGGCCGGTCGAGTTCAAGTTCACCCTCGGCTCCTGGGGGGCCGTCGAGGTGGACGCCTCGGGCGGCGACGTTCCCAACCGCACCTTCGCGGTGCCGGACTCGGGAGCCGCCACGTATACGGGATCGGTGGGAGCGTGGCG
>PMIK01000256.1:29927-31094 GCA_003157095.1 Gemmatimonadota bacterium
GAGTGGGGCGTGGACGAGACGCTCGACCGCCTGCACGCCGCCGGCGACCGGGGGGCCATCGTCGTCGCGGTGGACAACGGCGGCGGCAGGCGCACGGACGAGTACCTGCCCTGGCCAAGTGCGGTCGCGGGACTCGGCGGGGGCGAGGGTGCCCGATACGCGTACTTCCTGGTCCGGACCCTCAAGCCTTACGTAGACGCCCACTATCGCACCCGCCCCGGCCGCCTCGACACTGGGGTCGGCGGATCGAGCCTCGGCGGGCTGATCTCCCTCTACGCCGCTCTCACGTACCCCGAGGTGTTCGGACGCGTCCTGATCTTCTCCCCCTCGTTCTTCGTCAACCCGGCGATCTTCGCCCTCGCGCGCGCTGCCCGGCCGCTGCAGCCCGCCTCGCGGTTCTATTTCGTCAGCGGCCTGAACGAGGGTGGGCCGGGACCGCTGTTTCAAGCGATCCCGAGCGGTCAGCGCGCGGTGGTGGACACGCTCGCGGCGGCCGGCTTCGACCTCAANNTGGCTGTTCTCAAGCGTGGCTGGTCGCGCGCCGGGTGGCGCTCCGGATCGGTAGGGCGCCGCTCGGCCGTGACGGAACGCCTGACGCTGCCAGAGCCGGCCGCTGTCTTCGCATGACCGAGTTAGCGGCGGCTGCGCTGGAGCCAGCACCCGATGCGACGCGGCTCCTCCATGGAGATCACCCCCACACCGTGAGGCCCGCTGCCGAGACGGCTCACCGGCGGGCGCCTGCCTCTCCCCAGCGGGCGGCGAGATGATGGCTCGAGCGGTTACCGCCGAGCCCGCAACCCTGGGGCCGCCGGGCGAGCGGGACGGTGTGGGCCTAAGGGGCCGTGCGGTCGAGAGCGGCATGTTCCTGGCGTTTCGCAGTGGTGCAGGAATGCTGCTCAGCCTTCTCGGCATCCTGCTGCTCACGCGACGCATCGGGTCGAGCGCCTACGGCGTGTACGCCGGTGGATTGGGCATCCTCGTATTCCTGCAAGCCCTCGCGCAGTGGGGCGTGTCCACCTACCTGCTTCGTGCCGACCACCAGGACCTCGAACGCGCCACCCCTGTCGCTCAAACGGTGACGCTCGTGGGAGCCGCGGCCAGCGTCATCCTCGGCCTGGTGTCGCTGCCCCTACTCGCACATTGGCTCAACCTGCCGGACTTCCCTCG
>PMIK01000129.1 GCA_003157095.1 Gemmatimonadota bacterium
AACCCGGACCGGTAAAGGATCTCCGAGCTGGAGATCCAGATGGCCTCCACGGCGCTCGTGGCGACCTGGCGCTCCGAGGAGCCGGGGGGATTGGCCGACTCCACGACACGGCTCCCCGCCGCCTGACTGAACACGATGTGGCGCCCATCGGGGGACGTCATGGCGTAGGTCCTGTCGCTGGCGATCGTGTCGAACGGCACTGAACGGGCGAGCGGATCGAAGCGGACGATCCGATAGGGGATGCCAATCCGCCCGAGCGCCTGATGCGGGCTGGACCAGTCCAGCAACACTGGAACCGCAGCGGGTTCGCGCGACGCGAACACGGTGTCCGGCCGCGCGGCGGACGACGGGACCCCCCGCAGGATGGCGGCGCCCGTGGAGTCCTGCACCGCGACGATCAGCGTGGAGTCGTCGGAGCCCCACAGCGGCTGATCTACATAGGACGCGCGCAGCCAGACGAACGACTGCTCGCCGCTCAAGCTGACGATCCGCAGCTCATAGTAGCCCGGTCCCCCGACCACCGCGGCGAGCCAGCGTCCATCGCGGCTCATGTCCCAGCGCTGGTACGCATCGGGCGGGAGAGGCAGCGGCTTCAGGGCTCCGCCGGGCGAAAGCTCCACGAGCCGGCCGATGTGCGCGTTGCCGCCGGGGGCGAATACCAGCATGCCCGCTGGGGAGACATCGTACTCCGACGAGCCCACTCCCGACACCCGGATGCCCGTGAGCAGTGACGCCGATCGCCCAACGGTGTGGGTGGAGCGGTCGTACGGCGCGGCGCGCAGCTCGCCTTGCGGAGATTGATAGACGAGGTATCGGCCGCCGACGAGGCGCATTGCCCAGCCCGCCAGCGGGCTCGAGGGGCGGCCTCCGGCCGTCAGCGTCTTCAGGGCCCAGAGGTTGCCGGTTGCCGGGTCGATGACCAACCCCACCCCGCGCGCATTGCACAGCACCTGTCGCTCGCTGGGAATCCAGCGGCCGTCAAAGCACACGGGCGCGGGCCGGCTCTCGATCGTCCCCGCATCCGCATCGATCCGACGGAGCCGGAGGCCCCCCTGATCGACCACCATCAGCGTGGTGGACGAGATCCAGTCGAGTGTGAAGGGGTCGCCATCGAGATCGGCGATGGCGCGCGGCTGCCCGTCCGTCATGGGGACGGTCATGAGGTTCGCGTGGGCGACGAACGCCAGCCGGGATCCGTCGGGAGAGACGCGCGGGGAGCTGGCACCCTCGCTGCCCTGGATCGGCACCGCGCTCGTGTCGCGCAGACTGCGGCGCCACAGCATCGTGGAGTTCCCCTGCTTGCTCACGTAGACCGCCAGGCTTCCGTCGGGCGAGAGCGAGAGGCCCCGGAGCGGAGAGCCGTACGGCGTGCTAGGCGTAATGCCGGCGAAGTCCATGGCAGCGCTGTCGGGCAGGGCGACATCGTAGACCGCCGGCGCTGCGGCGCCCGCCGCGCCCGCGCGACGCCAGCCCCAGAGCGCGCCGGCGACCGCCACCAGCGCAACGGCAGCCACGGCCACAAAGACGGGGTCGCGGGTGCGGCGGCGGGCGCGGGGCGCCCGCGACCCCTCTGTTGCCTCTTCGCCGTGCCGGAACACCGGATCGCGCAGCGCCTCGGCGAACGCCTTGGCACTCTCGAACCGGTCCGCGGGCAGCCGCTCCAGCGCCTTCCCCACCGCCTGCGCGACATTCGGCGGGACCGACTTCCTGAGGCTGGTGACCGGCTGCGCCTCCTCGGTGATGATCTTCATGATGATCTGCTGCGCCGAGCCGCCTACGTGCGGCGGCTGCCCCGCCAGCATCTCGTACAGCACGCTCGCCAGCGAGTAGATGTCTGAGCGGCCCGAGATCTCCTTCTCCGCCGTCGCCTGCTCGGGGCTCATGTAGTGCGGCGTGCCGANNGGCTTGATGTCGCGGTGGATCACTCCGTGCCGGTGCGCGTAGTCGAGCGCATCCGCCACTTCGGTGGTGATCTTCACCGCCTCCTCGATGCCGAGCTGCCTCTCGCGATCGAGCTTGGTGCGCAGCGTCTCGCCCTCGACGTAGGGCATGACGTAGTAGAGGAAACCGTCTGCTTCGCCGGAGTCGAACAGCGGGAGGATGTGCGGGTGCTGGAGCGCGGCGGTGGTCTTGATCTCCACCACGAACCGGTCCGCGCCCAAGACGGCAGCCAGCTCGGGACGCAGCACCTTGACGGCGACCTCGCGGTCGTGCTTGAGGTCTCGGGCCAGGTATACGGTGGCCATGCCGCCCTGCCCCAGCTCCCGCTCGATGACGTAGCGGTCGGCGAGGGCCAACGTCAGCTTGCCTAGCGCGTCCGTCATTCGATCTCCCGCCTTCACTTGCCGCGGCTCTCCGCGACCCGCCGCCGGAACTCGGTGATCCAATTGGGCGACACGACGATCTGGAAGTCGTTTGTCTGCGGCACGACCGCGAGCACGCGCTTACCGTCGTGCGACACGTCGTACGACGCCGAGAAGGCGCCGCTCAGGAAGGTGGTGCCGGTCAGGACCGTGTCCCGCCCCAGCAGCCGGAAAGTCGGCGACAGGACCACGCGGGCCATGAGGAGCGCAGAACCGGACCGGTAGTAGAGCCGCGAGCCATCGGACGACCAGACGGGCTCCGACCCTCCGGCCACGGACACCTGGATGCGTGACGATGGATCGGGGAAGGAGCGGACGTACACTTCGAAGCGGCCCGACTCGTCGGTCGCGACAGCCGCCCACCTTCCGTCGGGCGTGAACCGAGGATAGGCCTCGTTCGCCGCCGTAGCCAGATACGGTCTCGCAACGCGCGCGGAGTCGAGCGGAACGCGACAGACGTCGATGGTCGTCGCCGGCAGGCAGACCGCCAGCAGTGACTTGCCGTCCGGCGAGAGTGCCGCGGCGGGCGTGACGTTCGGCTCGCCGAACAGCTTCTCGGCGGGCGACCCGCCGGACGCCGGCTCCGTCCAGACATCCCCGCTCTCGTCCGACCCGGTCGCGGCGAACACGACGCGCGACCCGTCGGCGCTCCACTCCACCGACGTGATCGTCCCCACGTTGGTGAGCTTGGAAAAGGTCGAGAGGCCGGGGTCGTAGATCCACACGTCGCTCTTGCCTTCCTCGGTCACGATGACGGCGATCCGCTTGCCGTCCGGAGCGACCCTCGGCGAGGCGTAGTTGCGCACGCCCGGCACCACCGCCTCGGTGCGCCCACCCGAACCGACCCACTCAAGCCGGCCCTGCGATCCCCCGCGCGAGCTTACGAGGGCGCCATCCCTCGAGATGAAGATGCCGGAATTGCCGTTGAGCCCGGGCGTCACGGGAACGGGATCGTGCACCGGAATTGGCCGGCCGACGACCTTCCTCCCCGAACCGGCGAGACGTACCGCCATCACCTCGCCGTCCGCCTGCAGATAGACCAGCATCCCGTCCAGCGCGGCCAGCGGACGGAGCCCGCCGACGCGGAGCGGCACGACCCTGCCGTCGGCGACGGAGGCGGCGGCGAGCCGGGAGGACGCCTGGCTGCCCGACCAGATCGTGAAGTACACTGTCCGGCCGTCCGGTGCGCCGACCGGCCACAGATGGTCGCGCTCGCCGCGCGCCGTGTCCGGATGAGTGAGGGCGACCGTCGCACCGCCTGCGGCGCTGACGATGGAGAGGCCGTGGAACGGCCCCTGGGCTCCGAGCACGATCTGATCGCGCTCCGTCCAGTCCGCACCGTTGGCGCCGCCCGCGTCGGTGATCGTGACCGGCTGGCTGCCGTCGAGGCGGACCTTCCGCTCTTTCCCCGCCTGCTCGAACGCGAGCCAGGTGCCGTCAGGCGAGAAGTACGCCTGGTAGGCATTCACCGTGCCGGGTATGGGCATCGCTTCGAGTTGGTCGCTCTTGAGCGCGTACAGCTGGCTGCTCGTCGCGCTCTTCGCGACGTTGTAGACGGCCGTCCCGCCGTCCGGCGAAATCGCGGCGGGCCACGGATAGTTGTCGGCGGGTCTGGTGCTGTCGTTCGCCGCGATGGCGTAGCGGATCGTGGGAAGCACGGGAGAGGCCGCCTTCCGGCGCGCCAGTCCGATCGCGATGGCTATCGCAGCCACACACACCAGGGAAAGCGCCAGGGCGAGCGGATCGCGGAGCCGCGTCCGCCAGCCGGACGTCCGCTGGCCCGTCGGACCGGCGAGCGACGCCGCGGACCCGGCAGCGGACGTGAACGCCGGATTCGCCAGCGCCTCGGCGAACTGCGCGGCGGTCGCGAACCGATCGGCCGGCAGCTTCTCGAGCGCGGTCATCACCGCCGCCTCGACGTGCGGCGGGATTGTCTTCCGCTGCAGCGTCAGCGAGCGCGGCTCCTCCGTCATCACCCGCGCGATGATCGCCTGCGCCGTCGGCCCCGTGAACGGCGGCTCGCCCGTCAGCATCTCGTAGGTCACGCAGCCCAGCGCGTAGATGTCCGCCTTCGGCGTGATCTCCCGCTCCCCCATCGCCTGCTCGGGCGCCATGTAGTGCGGCGTGCCGAGCGACATCCCCGTCTCGGTCATCCGCGTGCCGCCGTCGCTGCGCGAGGCCGCCAGCGCGATGCCGAAGTCCGCCACCAGGGCATGCCCGCCCGCGAGCATGATATTCTCGGGCTTGATGTCCCGGTGCACGACGCCGTGGGCGTGCGCATATGCCAGCGCGTCGGCCACCTCGCGGGCGATCCCGACCGCGTCGTCCACCGGCAGCTGCTTCTCCCGCGTCAGCCGGTCGCGGAGCGATTCGCCTTCGACGTACGGCATGACGTAGTAGACCAAGCCGTCAGCCTCGCCCGAGTCAAAGAGCGAGAGGATGTGCGGGTGCTGCAGGTTCGCCGTCGTCTTGATCTCGCTCAGGAACCGCTCGCCGCCCAAGATGGAAGCCAGCTCGGGCCGGAGAACCTTGAGCGCGACCTTCCGGTCGTGCCGCACGTCGTGGGCGAGGTAGACCGTGGCCATCCCGCCCGCGCCGAGCTCGCGCTCGATGATG
>PMIK01000091.1 GCA_003157095.1 Gemmatimonadota bacterium
TCCCGCGCCGCTTCCGGAAACGCCAAGCACGAGCCGATGGGGCACCCCAGCCCCTTGGAAAAGCTCACCATCACCGTCGTCGCCGGTGCGGCAAGGCGGGCGGGGGGAACGCCCAGCGCCGCCGCCGCGTTCCACAGCCTCGCGCCGTCGAGGTGCAGCGGCAGCTTCATCTCGCGGGCCAGCGCTCCGACGGCGTCGGACACCGCGGCCGGCATCACCTTCCCACCAGCCGCGTTGTGGGTGTTCTCGATGGCGATAGCCGAGGCCCGCGGCACGTGGGGGGACGGCGCCCGGTGCGCGGCCCGCAGCAACTCCGCCGTGAGCACGCCGTCCGGCGTCTGCACCGGGCGCACCTGCACGCCCGAGAGGTCCGCCACCGCCGCGAACTCGTAGTGCACGATATGCGCGTTCGCTTCGAGCAGCAGCTCGGTTCCCGGTCGCGTCAGCAGCCGGATGCCGCTCTGGTTCGCCTGGGTCCCACTAGGGAAAAAGAGCGCCGCCTCCTTGCCCAGCAGCTCGGCGACCCGCTCCTCCAACCGGAGCGTGGTGGGATCGTGATCCAGGACGTCGTCGCCGACCTCGGCCTCCGCCATNNCTCGTAGACCTGCGCGATCTGCGCGCCGATCAGGAAGACGTACGTCATATAGTACAGCCAGCCCACGAACAGGATGAACGCCCCGAGCGTCCGGTCGCTCACCAGCTGGTCGGGGCGCACGAAATGACGGAAGTAGAAGCTCAGCGCCACCTTGGCGATCTCGAAACCCGCCGCGCAGGTCAGCGCGGCCATTAGGGCCGTGTCCCAGGGCACGCGGTGCGAGGGGGCGACTTTGAAGATCATGATGAACAGCGCGATGAGGAACGCGAACGCCAGGACCTGTGCGCCGAACGCCTCGACGAAGCCGGTGTGGCCCTTGGTGCTGAGCAGGCCTTCACTGAGCAGCGTGTTCGCCGTGAACAGCAGTCCCGTGCCGCAGACCAGGGCGGCGTCGGTGGCCTTGCCCCGCAGGAAGGAACGCTTCTCCCGCGTGTCGAACACCTCGTGCAGCGCCGCCCGCAGCGAGCCGAACAGCCGGGTCGCGAACCACACGAACAACGGGAAGCCCACCAGGGTCAGTCTCGCGCGCGAACGCACAACGCTTTCGGCCAGCGCGAGGATGGGCGCGAAGGGGTCGGCGCCCTGCCGCGGCCCGTAACTCGGGAGCAGTTGCCGGAGGTAGGCCGCGACGTCCAGCTGCGAGGCCGCGGCCCGGGCGTTGACGACGTAGCCGATCAAGGCGAGCACGACGATTCCGAATGGAATGGCCGCGAGCAGCGCGTCGAAGCTGAGTCCGCTGGCGAGAAACGACACGTTCGCCTCGTCCGCGCCCTCGTAAACGCGGCGGACGAAGTTGCGCACGTCATGCCAGACGAAGATCCAGCGGCGCCTCGGTTTCCGCCGTTTCACCACCACCCGCCGGCGCTAGGCGCCCGGCTCCTCGTCCTTGGGGGGCGGGCCCTGGCGGGCCACGCGGCGCGCCTCGCGCGCGTCGGCCAGCCGGCGCTCCAGGTCCTCCCGCGCGGTCTGCGCCATATCGCGGCCGGCGTCGGCGACGTCGTGCGCCACCTGCCGTCCCTCCTTCACGGTGCGCTTCGCGCTCTCGATCCCCTCCTCCACCCGCGCGCGGGCCTTCTCGTAGCCCCCCGCGACGAGGCCCTCCAGGTCGTCCACCTTATGGGACGCGAGGTCCTTGAGCTTCCGGGAACGCGACCGCAGGTCGGCACGCAGATCCTCGCCGCTCATCGGCGCGAACAGCAGCGCCACGGCGGCGCCCACGGCCAGCCCCCACAGAAACGGCTTGACCGGCGAGCCGCGCCGTTCCACCACCACCTCTTCGTCCTCGTAATGCCGTGCCATGATGTCCTCCCTATTCTCCGGCTTCGGCGTCGTCCGGCGCCGCGGCCGGCGCGGCGGCGGGCTCGGTGCGCCGGATCGCCGGCGCCTTCACGTAACGCGCGACCAGTGCGGCGCTGTCGTTGACCTTGAGCGCCCCCAGCAGAAAGGCGAACTGCTCCTCCAGCGCCGCCCCCAGCGCACTGCGCACCATCTCGGGCAGCGCCCACCACTCCCGCTTGAACGGGCCGAGCGCCTTCTTGCGCGTCTTGTAGAAGAACTGCTCGTCCGTCTCTCCGGCCTTGCGTTCGGTGGCCGCGTTGTCGCGCAGCCAGTCGTAGATCTTCGCCTTGAAGGCGGCCGGCGTCGCCTGGTGCTCGAACAGCAGGGTCTGGAACGCGGTCGCCAGGTGGATCTCCGCCGTCTCGATCTCCGGGAACTTNNGGTACCGCTCTCGCGCGTCCCGGGACAGCAGACGCAGTGTCTCGAAATCAATCTTCACGTCGGCGATGGAGCCGTCCGGCAGCACCACGCCGCCGTGGCTCGTCCCGGTCTGCACGCTGATCTTCGAGATGCCGGTCAAGGCGGCGCCGCGCGCGGCCAGCGCCTTGCCGTACCCGTCCATGAACGCGTGCTGCTCTTCGATNNGTGTCGAGCGTGGGCTGCGCCAGGTCCACCAGCGTCGAGGTGTCCACATCGATGTTGTAGAAGCCGGCCGCTACCGCCTCGCGGATCAGCGCCTTCACCGCCCCCACCTCGCCCTCCGGATCGGCGGCGTACTTCTTGGCGTTGATCTGGAAGTGGTCGCCCTGCACGAACACGGGACCGCGAAAGCCCTCATGCAGCGCCGCCGCCAGCAGGACCGACACGTACTCGGCCGGGCGCTGGTCGGTGTACGCCATCTCGGAGCGGGCGATCTCGATCAGGAAGGCGCCCGCCTTGAGGCTCCGCGCCGCACGGAACAGCGCGCGCGCCGAGTCGTAGGTGAGACCACGGATGTTGATGGCGGGGACGGTGAAGCCGTGGATCTCGCCACGGCCGCGCGCCATGTAGAGGTCCTGAATGGAGGCGGGCCTCACGCCCACCACCTGACCGATTTCCCACAGCAGCCAGCGGGCGGTCTCGCGCTGCGCCGCATCGCCGAACACGGCGTTCCAAGCGAGCTGGTCCGTGGCGGGGCCGGCCAGCGCGTGTGGCTTCGGCAGCTCGACCTTCCCGGCCGCGCTCACTGTCACGGCTCCCGAGAAAGGTTCCAGCAGCTTGCGGGCGATATCGTGCATGACCGCTCCCGAAAACGAGGTTGGCATCGCAAATGTAGGGTGCTCGCGGGAGCACGTCAAAGCAACGGCTGAGCGCGCTGGGCGCAGCGCGGGTTGCGGGGCTGGCGAGGTCAAGCCCACATTGAGCCTCAGGCGCCTCCGCCGTCGAACGCCGGCGCCAAGGAGACACTCCTCATGGGTGACGCGCCGCAGTATCCCTACGCCACGCACCTCGACATCCTCCACGGCCCGCTGGAGCGGATAGACGTGCAGGCGCTGGTGGACGCCTGCCGGGACCCGTGGTACAACCAGACGCTGTGCNNGAGGATGAGTTCTTCTACGTCGTGGCGGGGAAGCTCCTGGTGGACCTCGAAGGGCGTACGATGGAGCTGGGGCCCCGCCAGGGCGTCGTCGTCCCGCGCGGCGCCGTACACCGCACCCGCGCACCGGAACCCACGGTGATGCTGATGGTCGAGCGCGCCACGATCGTGCCGACGGGGAGCTGAGCCTGCCGCGATCGCGTGGGGCCGGCCCGCGCTCGCTCGAGTACCGGCTGCCGGGCGAGTGGGGCGAGTGGACGGTGCTGGTCGGCCTGTCGGACGCCGACAACGACCGGCTCAGCCTCAAGGTCGCGAGCCAGGACGACTGGTGGTTTCACGTGCGCGGCCTGCCGGGCAGCCACGTGATTCTCCGCGCCGTCGAGGGGGTGGAGCCCGACCGCGCCACCCTCGAGCGGGTGGCGGCGATCGCGGCTTACCACAGCAAGGCGCGGGATGGGGGCGTGGTGCCGGTCTCCTGCACCCGCGCCCGGTACGTGACCAAGCCGCGCGGGGCCAAGGCCGGGACCGTGCAGATCCGCAAGGAGACCGTGCTCAAGGTCCGGCCCGTGCGGCCTGAGCTGGCTCCCCCCCCACGGTTGAGCGCCGGCTAGACCTCGACCACCAGCCCGTCGTAAGCGGGCTCGATGCCCGGCGGCAGCTCGGCGAGGAGCGCCGCATGTCCCGTCTCGTGGGTGAGGTGAGTCAGGTACGTGCGCCGCGCCCCAATCGCCCGCGCCGTCTCCACCGCCTCGGGCACCGAGAGGTGCGTCGGATGCGGACGGTGGAACAGCGCGTTCAATACGAGCACCTCGAGACCGCGCAGCGCGGCGCGCGCCGGCCCGGGCACCTCCCGCACGTCGGTGAGGTACGCCAGCGGGCCGAACCGGTAGCCGAGGACCGTGGTGGGGCCATGCGAGAACTGCAGGGGCAGCACGACCACCCCCGCGATGGCAGCCTCGACGCCGGGCTCGAGCGCGGTCGTCGTGACGTCGGGGCGTGACGATCCGGGGATGGGGCGTGCCAGCGGATCGAAGATGTAGTCGAACCGCTGCCGCATCCGCCGCAGAGCGCCGGCCGGACCGTAGATCGGCAGCTGGCCGCGGCCCTTGCCCGAGAGCGCGCGCAGGTCGTCAATCCCATGGACGTGGTCCGCGTGGTCGTGCGTGTACAGCACGGCGTCCACCGCCCGGATCCCGGCGGCCAGCATCGCCAGGCGCAGCTCCGGCGGCGTATCAATCAGCAGCGTTGCGCCGCCGGCCTCGACCACGGCCCCGCTGCGGTTGCGCCGGTCCCTGAGGTCGGTCGAGCGGCACACGGCGCACGAGCATCCGATCTGCGGGATGCCGAACGATGTTCCCGTACCCAGGAAGGTGAGCCGCACCGCCTAGACGTCCTCGACCTTCACGAGGTTGGTCGTGCCAGGCACGTCGAACGGCACTCCCGCCGTCACCACGAATCGATCGCCGCGCTTCGCCAGCAGGCTCCCCAACATCCGCACCCGCGCCGCGTCGAGCATCAGGTCGTACTGCGGCGGGCCGTCGGCCAGCATCGGGACCACGCCCCACACCAGCGCGAGCTGCCGGTACGTCGGCCCGTTGTCGGTCACCGCGAGGATCGGCACGGCAGGCCGGCACGCCGCCACCATCCGGGCGCTGAACCCGCTCTTGGTGAAGGTCACGATTACCGGGGCGCGCAGCATCCGCGCGGCGGCGACGGCAGCCGCCGCAACCGCGTGCTCGGTCCGCGCCGGCGCGTCGGTCTTCCGTTCCAGCCATTCCGGGCCGGGGCGCCAACCGGGATCGCCCTCGACCGCGCGGATGATGCGATCCATCGCCTCCACCGCCCCACGCGGGTGGTCGCCGATCGCCGTCTCCGCCGAGAGCATGACGGCATCGGTGCCATCCAGCAGCGCGTTGGCCACGTCGGAGGCCTCGGCGCGGGTGGGACGCGGGTTGTGAATCATGGACTCGAGCATCTGCGTGGCCGTGATCACGGGGCGGCGGTGCTCCACGGCGACCCGGATCACCCGTTTCTGGGCCAGCGGCACCAGCTCGTAGGGCAGCTCGACGCCCAGGTCGCCGCGCGCGACCATCACGCCGTCGCTGGCGTCGGTGATGCGCTCGAGGTCGCCCAACGCCGTGTCCTTCTCGATCTTGGCAATGACCCGGACGGTGGGCGGCAGGAGCGCCCGCAGGGCGACGACGTCCTCCGCCCGCCGCACGAACGACAGCGCGAGATACTCGACGCCGTGCTCGATGGCGAACGCGACATCGGCGCGATCCTTGTCGGTCAGGGCCGGAGCCGAGACGGTCACGCCGGGGAGGTTGATGCCCTTGTGGCTCGTCAGCTCGCCGCCGTCCTTGACCCGCGCTTCGACCCGGGGCGGCCGCACGCGTACGACCTCCAGCGCCATGAGCCCATCGTCCAGGAGGATCTGCGTACCTTCCCGGACGTCGGCCGCGAGATCGTAGGTCGTGGGGATTTCCCCGGGGGCGGCCGTGCCCTCGGGCGCGAGCACGACCGTGCGCCCGGGCTCCAGCACCATCGGCGCAGGGAGGTCGCCCACGCGGATCCGGGGGCCTTGGAGATCGAGCAGCAACGCCACCGGCTTGTCCGCGCGGCTCGCGGCCCGGCGCGCCGAGGCGATCAGCGCCGCGCGCTGCTCCGGCGAGCCATGACTGGCGTTGATCCGGGCCACGTCGAGTCCCGCAGCGACCAGCGCGGCGACCTGCTCCGGCGACGACGTGGCGGGCCCGAGCGTGGCGACGATCTTGGTGTGGCGGATGGTCAGGAGGGCTCCCTCGCGGCGGGGGTCAGCGTCAGAAGATAAGCTCCACCCCGAGTCTCACCAGGCGCGGTGGGCCGTAGTCGAAGAGCGGCTGGTAGAAATCCCTCGCCGCCGCGACGAACAGCGGCAGCAGCTCCGACCGGCCGGCGATCACCCCATCATGGTTCAGATCCGCCCAGCCCCGGTAGCGGGACGACTCGTAGGGAATGGACTGGGGGTTCGCCTGGTATGCCGCCAGCGCCGCCGCCTGGATGCCCGCCTCGCCCAGTCCCGGCGCTCCGGTGTCGCGCCGCACCGATATCACGTTTCGCGTGTTCAGGAGGTTGCGGACGTCGAGGTACAGGCTGCCTCGCACGCCGGCAATCCGGAGCGGACGCCGCAGCAGCGCGTCCAGGGTGTATTGCGAGGGCAGGCGTTCGCCGTTGACCTGCCCGATGATCGTGTCACCCGTCGCGTCGGTCCTGGTGTAGGGCAGTCCGCTGGCGAAGCGGAGGATCGCGGCACCCTGCCACCCGCCCAGGGGCCGCAGGCCCAGCATGCGCGGCCCGAATCCTTCGTCCGCCCGCGCCTGCACGATCGCGGTCAGACCATGCCGCCGGTCGTAGTCGAGCGGAAACTCGACCGCGCCGGGGAAGATGGTGTCCGTGGTGGTGGGAATGAGGTGCTCGCGCCGCAGCAGCTCGAAGCCGTTGCTCGACGTCGCGGTCGCGGACTGGAGCGTGTACGAGACCCGCACGCCCCACCAGTCGCTGAGCTCGCGCTCGAACAGGATTTCCAGCCCCTTGACCGAGCCGTAGTCGGCATTGCCGAAGATCGTCGAGTCGGGATTGAGCCCGTACGGCACGCTGGCCACGAGCCCCGAGAGCTGCTTCACATACGCGTTGACCCGCAACGACGTGACCGGCGTCGGGCGGGCCCGGACGCTGAACTCGTACTGCGTGGATTGCTCGAAGCCGAGATTCGGGTTGCCGACCCGGAAGCGGCCGGTGCGCGACGTGTCATCGAAGGCCGCATCCACCATGTACTGGAAGTCGGGCGCCTGGCTGAAGCGGCCCCAGCTCGCCACGAAGGTGGCGCCGTGCAGCACGGTCGAGACCGCGAAGCGAGGGTTCAGGCTGGAGTGCGCGGCGATCCGCACGCCGCCCGCCGTGGCGTGGGGATCGAAGGTGTCGTACCGCGCGCCGAGGGTGAGCGCGAGGTCGTCGAATCGCAGCTGCGTCTCGGCGTACGCCGCGGCGCTGGTGGGGGAGAAGTCGGACGCGGTGGCCGGCGGGACCGTATCGCCGACCGGCAGGAAGGCGAGCACCCGCTGGAAGGTCTCGACTCGCTGCCGCACGACTTCGCCGCCGAGGTACACGTCCGCCTGATGTGACAGGCCCAGATCCACGTCGAGCTGGCTCCGCAGCTCGCGGAACCGGTTCCACGCGATCTCGCCCCGCGAGGCGCCCGCCAGGAAGAACGCGGGGACGCCCCACGGCGTGCTCACGCTGAAGCCCGGCGGCAGGAACCCGGACACCGGCCCGCGCGCCGCGGCGGTGTCCCGGGCGAGGGCCAGATTCTCACCCAGGAAGTGGAAGCCGCTCCCGGTAAACGCACCGAAGCGGTAGCTCACCGGGGAGGCCAGCGCGCCTCGCTCGAAGTCCCGCCCGAAGTACCCGACGCGCAGATCGGCCAATATCGAGGTCGTCGCGGAGGGCGGGGACACGAGGTGGAGATGCCCGCTCAGCAGGTCGCCCGTCAGGCGTTGGGCGGGCGCGAACGGCTGATCGTACTTGTAGGCCGGGTCGAACAGCAGCTGCTGGCCGGCCGAGTGCAGCGCGAAGAAGCGCAGCGTCTGGCGGCCCGCGAAGGGCACGGTGAGCTTGGCCGCCGCGTCGAGCTCCTCGCCGCTGTTGTGCGGCAGCATGTTCGGCTGGCTCGATCGAGGATCGCGAGGGTCGACGGGCGCGGGCGCATTGACCGGATCGGCGTCCAGGCGCCCGGTGGCATCCACCGCACCCAGCAGACGCACCCCTCCGGGAAGGGGGCCGTCGGCTTCGAACACCACGCGATCCAAACCGTGGTCCAGGGCCGACCCGAGACCCCGGTCGCTCTCGTACGCCGCCCTACCCTGCCAATGGTCGCCCCCGTCCTTGGTCACGACGTTGATCAGCCCCGAGAGCGCCTGGCCGTAGCGTGCCGAGAACCCATTGGTCACGAGGGAGGCCTCGGTGAGGATGTCGGGCGGGACGTTGACCCCAAGCGCCCCCGTCGAGGCGTCGAGCTGGTTCTTGAGCCCGAGGCCGTCAATGATGAACGCCTGCTCGCCAAGGCGCCCGCCGCGGTAGCTCTCCCCCACGGTGCCGGCGGAGAGCGCCACGGCCTCCTCCAGCGTGCTCACCGGCAGATGGCGCAGGTCGTCACCCGTGATGTGCTGCGCGGTGGCCGTCGCCAGCGGGTCCAGAACCGCGTCCGGCGCGGCCTCGACCGTCACGGCCCCGAGCTGCACCGCCTGGGATTGCAGCGCGAAGTCGAGCCGCGTCGTTTCCCCCGCGTGCACCGGGACGGTGTCGCGGGTGGACGTGGCGAAACCGATCAGCCTCACGGCCACCTGGTGCAATCCGCTATACACCCCGCGCACCTGATAGGCGCCGGAGGAGTCGGTCAGGGCGGCGAGCCGCCCGTCCACCAGCACCTGGGCGCTACGCAACGGCGCCAGCGAGGCTTGGTCGCGGACGTGGCCCGCGATCGTGCCGGCGGTCTGCGCCCGAAGCGGCGCCGCGGCAATCGCCAGGAGCAGGCAGACGGCGCCAAGCCGCTTCACGGGACCTGGAGGAGCCAGAGGTCCGACGGAGCGCCGCCACCGACCGACGCCGCCACGACGCGCGCGCCCGATGGTGCGAGGGCGGGATCGCGCAGCGTGAGGGATCCCGGCGGAGGGATCGCCACGACCACGCTGTCGCCGAGATGCGCGCGAACGAGCCCCCCCCCGATGATGGCGACCAGGGTCGCACCGCGCACCTGGACGTCGCTCGGGTAGCGCGTGCCTCCGAAGTCGTAATACACGGCAGCCGTGCCGCCGGCGGGACCGATCCGGTATACCCGGGTATCGAAAGGCAGCGTGTAGTAGATCGCGCCCGCGCTGTCGGTCGTCAGCGAGGTGGCGTGCGACGTGCCCGGAACCACCGTGAGCGCGGTGGAGTCGCCGGCCAGGCCGAGGCGCATGATCTCGATCGGCATCGTGATCGTGTCCGCGAAGGTCCCGGCCGTCAGGTAGATCACCGAGTCGGCGATGAACACCAGCGTGGCGGCGCCCGCCCACTGCAGGTGGGAGGCGCTGAACTGCAGCTTCCCGTCCGGCGCCGTGTACGGGAGGCGGAGCACGGCGCGGCCCGGGTCAGGTGCGGCGAGGCTCGCCACCACCAGCTCCCGGCTGTTCGGCGCAAGGGAGAACGGCGCAGAACTCTCACGCACGTAGGCGAGCGCGCCGCCCGGACCGACGGCCGGGCTCCACAGCGCGTTGGTGGAGTCGGCGTCGAATGCCGACGCGTGGCAGATGGTGAGCAGCTGGTGGCCGCCCTCGGCCGGCAGAACGCCGAGGCAGCGGTCGTGGTCGGGCCGGTCGAGCGGGAACGAGTAGATGAAGCCGGAACCGTCGGGCAGCCACGCCGGCTCCAGATCCGCGCCGGCGCTGAAGGTGAGCCGCCGGGGGAACGCGGTGGAGAATGGCTGGTTGGGCTCAGCCGCAGGCGCACCGAACGGCTGCGTGTGTTCGCAGGCGGCCAGCGCGTACAGCAGCGGGAGCGCCGCCAGCGCGGGCCACCGGCTGTTCACGCCGGCGCCCCACGATAGGCGGTCCAGCCCTCGCCCTGATGCCCGAAGGCGAACGCGTCCGGATGGAGCGTCTCGGCGAGGATCTCCAGCGATTCGACCAAGCGTGGCCCCGGCCGGTGGAAGTAGGCGTTGCCGTCCGCAAGATACACGCGGGCCGCCTTGACGGCGTTGAGGTCCCGCCACCCCGCCGCGGAGGCGAGCACGCTCATCTCCGTGGCAGTGCGCGCCAGGTCGAAGCCGCACGGCGAGACGAGGATCACGTCCGGGTCGGCCTCGACGAGGGCATCACGGCTCATCCACGGCGAGTGCTTGCGCGCGACGCCGAACAGATTGACCCCGCCGGCGGTCTCGACCAGCTCCGGCATCCAGTTGCCCGCCGCCATCAGCGGCTCGATCCACTCGATCACCGCCACTCGCGGCTTACTGCCGAGGGCGGCCGCCCGGCTCCCGATGGCCGCAACCCGGGCCCGGAGCCGTTCCACCAGGCTCTCGCCCGTCGCCGCCACGCCGAGCGCGTCCGCGACCCGCCGGATGTCCGACCAGACGTCGTCCAGTCCGTTCGGCTCGAGGGCGAGAATGCGCGCCGGGCAGTCGGCCAGATCGCAGACCGCGCGCTCCAGGTCGGCGGGAGTCACGGCGCACACCTCGCACTGCGTCTGGGTGATGATGAGGTCGGGTCGGAGCTGTTTCAGCAGCTCGGCGTCCACCTCGTAGACGGAAAGCGCTCGATGCAGCCGATCCTTCAGCGCGCGGTCTACCGCCCGGCTGGTGCCGGCGGTCGGGAAGGCCGGACGGCTCACCGCCGGAAGACGCCGCACGCCCGGCGGCCAGTCGCACTCGTGCGAGCGCCCGACCAGCGATGCCTCCTGGCCGAGCGCGCACACGATCTCCGTGCTCGACGCGATCAGCGAGACGACGCGCGTCGGCTACCTCGGGATCATGGGGAGAACGATGTACGAGGCGTGCGCCCGGTCGTGCAGGATCCGCTGGTGTGCCGTCACGTACGTGCTGTCGCGGTTGTTGTCCCCGCCGGTGTTGAGGTTGCGGCCGTACTTGGGGAACGCGGCGGAGGCGACGGCGACCCGGATCCGGTGCCCGGCCTTGAACACCAGGCCCGTATGCCACAGGTCAATCGTGTAGCGCACCGGCCGGTTCCTGGGCGGGAAGCTCTCACGGTCGAAGCCGTCGTGGAACCGGGCGCGGGTGATCCCGTCCTGCACGCGATACGCGGTTCCGTCGGGCTGAACGTCGAGCAGCATCGCATGCCAGTCGGTGTCCTTGGCGTCGGTCGCGGCCCACAGCGTCACCGACAGCGGACCCGTGACCTCCACATCGCGGGCCAGCGGAGAACTGGTGAACACCAGCAGGTCGTGACGCTCCGCCTCGAGCCGGCTGTAGTTCTCGTTGAGGTTCAGCTCCAGCTCCCTGGGGTCAACGATGTAGGGAGTGGGGTTCCCGGGGTCGTAGCTGAAGGTGTCCGCGGGCTCGGCGCGCGGGGGAAGCGTGTCGAGCGTCCCGTCGCCGGCGGACGTGTTCGCACCGCCCCGCGAGTGCAGGTAAAACTTCGTCCACCGGGTGCGCGCCAGCGGCCACTCGTTCTCCTTGCGCCAGACGTTGTCGCCCATGATGAACAGGTCCACCGGAGGCTCCGTGTCCACGCCGTTGTTCACGCCCTTCAGGTAGTGATCGAACCAGCGCAGGGCGAGGAGGTTCTGGGTGAGGGAGGCCTGGTCGCCGAACTCACCATTCAGCAGGTCCGGCGTGCCCCGGTGGCTCCAGGGGCCCAGCACCATCCGCTCGAAGGGATGATGGGGGGCGCGACCGAGCGCTATGAAGTTGGTGGTGGTCCCGTTGCCGTCGTCGTCGTACCAGCCCGAGATGCCGAGGGCCGGCACCGTGACGCTGGGCACGCGAGACTGGTAGGACACGCCGCGCCAGTAGTCGTCCACCGTGGGGTGGCTCATCCAGTCGTTCCAGTAGTCGGTGTGCCCGCACCCGAGCGCCGACGGCATCCGCGCGACGGGCAGCGTGCGCAGCCCCTGCTCGATGTCGAGGTGGGAGATGTCCTGGTTCGTCTTGCCGCTCACCAGGCAGGCCCAGGCGACGCTCGCCACCGCGAAGTTCATGTTCCAGTACGGGACGTTGAGCCACGGATCGGGCGGCGAGACGATGGGCACGATCGCGGCCAGGTGCGGCGGATGCTGCACGGCGGCAAACCACTGGGTCCAGCCGACGTACGAGCCGCCCAGCATGCCGACCTTGCCGTTGGAGCCCGGCAGCGCGGCCGCCCATTCGACCGCGTCGTAACCGTCGGTGTCCTGCCCGGCGAGGTCGCGGAACGTGCCCTCCGAGCCGAACCGCCCGCGCACGTCCTGCGCCACGTAGATGTATCCCCGCTGCGCGAAGAACCTTCCTTCGCCGGGGCCGCTGCGGCGCCCGTACGGCGTCCGCTCGAGCACCACCGGGAACGGCCCGTCGCCCGCCGGCCGCACCACCAGGCTCATCAGCACCGTGCCGTCTCGCGCGTGCATCGGCACCGCGGTGTCGGTGCTGAACGCGTACGCCGAGTCCGAGACCGGCCCCGGCCAGAGCCGGTAGGGCGCGGCGAAGTGCGGAGGCGTGGAGCGCCGGACCATCCAGATGGGCGCCACGTTCCGGCCACCCGCCACCACCTGCCCGACAATCGTGTCGCCGTGCAGCGTGCCGGCCAGCACCACCGGCTGCCCGGTGATGGCGAGGAAGACGGAGTCGCCGGCGAGGCGCACCGAGGCGAACGGCGGCACCGGCGACTCACCGGTGCGGAGGCGCAGGGTCCCGCCGGTGGAGTCGGCGGGCAGGTGAACGAAGGCCATCGCCTTGTGGGCCAGGCGGCCCTGCCAGAAGTCCCAGTCGCCGGCCAGCGGCGGCGGGTTCTGGGCGGCCAGGGCGAGGGGGAAGCACAGCGTGGCCAGCGGCAGCAGGCTCTTCATGGGTCGGCTCGAAGGCGGAAGGGTGAGACCCGGGCTACGTACCACGGGTCGGAAAGGTCTCCAGCAACCACTGGCGCCAGCGCTCGTGGCGCTGCATCGCCAGCACGAACGGCCGCTCGCGCGGCAGCTCCTTGGCCCGGAGGAGCGCGAGCAGGCCGCGCCGTTCGCCGGGCTCCCAGCGCCCGAGGCCGGGGATCAGCGCGGCGACCGGCGCGAGGCGCTCCGGCACCGCCTCGGCACCGAGCGCGAGGGCCACGGTCCGCACCGCGGCGGCGATCGCGATCGCGCGGTCGCCGCCGTACCGCGCCCGGATGGAACGCGTGACCGCGAACCCCACCCGCCGCACTTCCACGTCGCGGAACTCCTCCGGCCCGGTCCCGTCAGTGGCGAGCATCATGTCGCTCCGCGCCAAGCGGCGCAGGACCCCGGGCTCGCTCCGGGCCCCCGCGCGCCGCTCCAGCCGCGCGCGCTCCGCCTCCGCCTCGCCGCGCACGGTGCGGGCCAGCGACCGGAATCCGAGCTTGTAGTAAAACCAGAACGAGCCCGCCTCGATCCCTTCGGGATTGTGATGGCCGATCTGGTAGCGGCGCATCACGAACTTGCGCGCGCCGAAATGGTGGTGGAACACGGCGCAGAAGCGGTCGAACACGTAGGGCGACTCGCCGCCGCGGTAGGTCGGGAAGATGTTGATCCCGATGTCGGCGCGGTCAAAGAGCAGCACCGCGTAACCGTAACCGATGGGCACGCCGTTCTTCACCAGCAGCGCGCCGTAGTCGCTCTCCAGGGTCAGCCGCAGCGCGGGCGCGAGGCCGATGACGTAGATCTCGAGCCCGCGGCCCGCGGCCACCCGATACACCTCGCGCCGGTGCGCGTGCACGATCACGTGGAACTCGCGCTCCCGCTGCGACAGCGCGGCCCGCGCGGCGTCAATCACCCGGTCGGCGCGCTCCGGCGTCAGGAGCTGCAGCGGCCCGGGAGCACGCAGCACTTCCCGCGCGAAGTCGGCGGGGCGGCCGGACCGCAGCCGGCGGTGGAAGAACGGCTTCGCCGGCAGCCGCGCGTGCGTGATCGCATCGCGGCAGCCGGCCAGGTCCCAGCGGACCGGGAGGTTCAAGGACTCGAAGAGATGGGCCTCGAGCTTGGGCGCGAGCCGCTGCGCGGCCAGCAGGTCCAGCAGCCAGCCCAAGTCGGTCCGTCGGTCGGGGCCCTTCGCCGTCCGGATCCACTCCCACGATGGAACGTCGTCGTCGTCCAGCCCCTCGTTCTCCGACCAGGCCACGACGAGCGAGAGCAGCGCCGCCACGTCGTCCCAGGGCCGCCGCCGGTACGCCGGCCAGTCAATCTCCACCGCGCGGCCGTAGCGGGCGCGCAGCCAGCGCGTCATGGCGTAATTGAAGGGATAGCGGTAGGTGGTGCCGGCGATACCGGTGTTGCGGAGCTCGTCGCGGTGCGGGACCGCCAGGCGCTCGAACGCCGCCAGCTCCCGCTCGGCGCGTCTCAGCTCCCCGGCGCTGCGCGGAAAGGCGCGAGCAAAACAGAGGCGCTCGTGACGCGCGATCAGCGCGTCGGCCGACGCCACGCTACGCGCACTCCCGCTCGACCACCGCGCGGAACAGCTGCGCCAGGCGGCGCGTGACGGGCCGCTCGGCGGGAAGCGTGCGGCCGTCGAGGCAGTCAATGGAGACCACGTCGTACGGCGTGCTGGTGAGGAACAGCTCGTCGGCGTCCGCCAACTCGGTCGCGAACACCGGCGTCTCGCGGTACGGGATGCCGTGCTCCCGGCACAGGTCGAGCACCACCGCCCGGGTGATGCCCGGGAGGATGTAGTTCGAGAGCGGCGCCGTGCGCACCTCGCCGTCGAACACGGCGAAGAAGTTGCTCAGCGACCCCTCCTGCACCACCCCGTCGCGCACGAACAGCCCCTCGTGCGCGCCCAGCTCCTTGGCGCGCTGCGCGGCCATCGAGTTCGGGACCAGCGAGGTCACCTTGATGTCGCAGCGAGACCAGCGCACGTCGGGCTCGAGGATCGCGATCGCCCCGGGGCCGTCGAACGCCGGATTCTTCGTGAAGGCCCAGGCCATCGCGAACACGGTGGGCTTGGTGTCGGCGGGCGGGAAGACGTGCGAGCGCGGCGCCGTGCCGCGCGTGATCTGGACGTAGATCAGCGCGTCGCCCGTCAGGCCGTTCTCCCGCAGCAGGCGCTCCGACACCGCCTCGAGCGGCGTCAGGTGTGCGCCGATCCGCATCTTGGCGCAGCTTGACGCCAGGCGCGCGAAATGCTCGGCCAGGAGGAAGATCTTGCCGTGGTAGGCGCGGATCATCTCGTAGACGCCGTCGCCGTACGTGAAGCCCCGATCGAGCGGGCTGATGAGCGCCTGGTCTTGCGGCAGGTACTGCCCGTTGAGGTAGACGGTGGTCATGGCCAGCAACCTACTGCCTGAGCTAGCGACGCCGCCAGATCACCCACTCGTCCACCACGTCCGCGCCGCGGACCACGTGGTACCGGTCGAACATCGCCGCCGTCAGGCACGAGTGGTTGGGCAGGATGCGGATCCTCTCGCCCACCGCGAAGCGCTCTTCCACGTCGCCCGCCGTCTCTCCCCCCACCATGCCGTGCTCCTGGGAGACCGCGCGTACCTGCACGGCGGGCTCGAGCCGGCGACCCACCAGGCCGCTCACCACCGGGCCCAGCCCCCGCGACAGCGCCGGATCCTGGGGCCCGGGGTCCTTGGAGAGCGCCAGCGCCCCCGCATCCACCACCACATGGGCCGCGCCGCGCTGGTGCGACACCACGCTCGCCAGGACCGTGACCGCGCAGTCCTCCACGGCGCAGACACCTGCCGCCACCTGCATGAAATCGTAGAACGCGTAATTGCCGGGCCGGACCTCGCTCACCCCGTCCAGCCGCTCCACCGCCGACATCGCCGGCGTCGAGCCGACGCTGACAGCCGGCACGGCCACACCGTCACCCTCCAGCAGGGCGGCGAACGCGACCATGGCCGCGCGCTCCGCTTCGGCGATGGCCGCCCGCTCGGCGCGGGTGCGGGCGTGGTAGCTATGCCCCGCGTGCGTCAGGAGGCCGTCAAACGCCACGCCGCGCTCGTCAGCCAACCTCCGCGCCAGGGAGACGCTCGCCGCCGAGTGCGGGTCCACTCCGGAGCGGTGATGCCCCGAATCCACCTCGAGCCAGGCGTGCACCTCGACGCCGCCGGCGCGGGCGGAGGCACCGAGCACCTCTAGCGCCGCCACCGAGTCCACGGTGACCCGGAACGTGATCCGCCGCGCCAGCGCCACGACCTCGGCGACGCGGCCGAGGACCAGCGGAAAGGCCCAGGTGATGTCGGTGAAGCCGCCGTCGGCGAACGCCTGCGCTTCGGGCAGCGTGGCCACGGTGATCCCGCGGGCGCCCCGCTCGAGCTGCATCCGGCCGACCTCGAGGCACTTGTGCGTCTTGACGTGCGGGCGCAGCGCGACGCCCAACGCGCGGGCGCGCTCGGCCATCCGGTCCAGGTTGCGCTCGAGGACGTCCAGGTCCAGGAGCAGCGCGGGCGTCGGCAGGTCGCCGACAACGGCACGGCGCGGCATCAGTCGAAACTGACGCCGCGCCGCGGAAAGCTCAATGCCTACTTCGCGAAGCCGCTCGGCATCTGCAGCAGGAAGAACTTGTTGCCGTCCGGGTCCTCGAAGTTCGCCACGATGCCGCCCCACCTCTCCTTGCGCGGCTTCAGGGTGAACTTGACGCGCTTCCTCTTGAGCCCGAGGTACGTCCTCTCGATGTCATCCACCTGAAAACTCACCCCGGTCCGCACCCCGACCAGCTTCTTCGCCTTCTTGTTCCAGGGCACGGTGAGTGAAAACGAGGTCCGCCCCCCGTCGAAGCACACCCAGTCGTGCTGCTTGTCGTAGAAGCTCAGCCGCAGGCCGAGCCGGTCGCGGTAGAACTTGAGGGACCGGCCGAGATCCTTGACGACGACGGTGACGTTGCCGAGCTGCGTGATCATAAACCGCCCCAGCCTCTAGAGGAGCTTCCGTTCGTGCGCCACCCGCTCCAGCTCCTCGCGGAATTTCGGGTGCGCGATGTCAATGAGGGCGCGGGCGCGCTGCCGCACCGTCTTGCCGAACAGGTACGCCGAGCCGTACTCCGTCACCACCCACCGGACGTCGGCCCGGGTGGTGACGACCCCGGCGCACGGCGTGAGGCACGGCACGACGCGCGACAACTGGCCGCCCTTGGCGGTCGAGGGCAGCGCGATGATCGGCTTCCCGCCGCGGGAGCGCGAGGCCCCGCGGATGAAATCGGTCTGGCCCCCGAACCCGCTGTAGAACATCTGGCCGATCGAGTCGGACGACACCTGCCCGGTGATGTCAATCTCGATCGCCGAGTTGATCGCCACCATGTTGTCGTTCTGCGCGATGACGAACGGATCGTTGGTGTACGAGGTCGGGTGCAGCTCCACGACCGGATTGTCGTGCACGTAGTCGAACAGCCGCTTGGTGCCCAGCAGGAACCCGGAGATCACCTTGCCGCGGTGCAGCGTCTTCCGCTCGCCCGTGATGACGCCGGCCTCGATCAGGTCCACGATGCCGTCGGCGAACATCTCGCTGTGAACGCCGAGCGCGCGCCGGTCGGTGAGGTCCCTGAGGACCGCGTCGGGAATGCCGCCGATGCCCATCTGCAGCGTGTCGCCGTCGTCAATCAGCTCCGCGACGTTGTGGGCGATGGCATCGGTGATCTCGTCGCCCGGCTCGACGTGCAGCTCCATCAGGGGGCGCGAGGTCTCGATGACCGCGTTGAGCTGGCGCACGTGCACGAACGCGTCGCCGTGCACCCGCGGCATCCGCTCGTTGACCTCCGCGATCACGTGCCGGGCGTGCCGCGCGGCGTCGAGCGTGTGATCCACCCCCACGCCGAGCGAGCAGAATCCGTGCGCGTCCGGCGGCGAGACCTGAATCAGCGCCACGTCAATCGGCAGCGTGCCGTCGCTGAACAGCCGGGCGATCTCGCCCAGAAAGATCGGCGTGTAGTCGGCGCGCCCCTCGTTCACCGCCTTGCGGGCGTTGGCGCCGATGAACATCGCGTTGTGCCGGAAGTGCCCTTCCATTTCCGGAGCCACATAAGGAGCGCATCCCATGGTCAGCATGTGGACGATTTCCACGTCGTGAA
>PMIK01000136.1 GCA_003157095.1 Gemmatimonadota bacterium
ATCCGATGATCAGGCCTTGCATCAGGCCCCCACTCCCGCCTCCGCGCCGCCGGCCCAGCACCCCGAATACGACGATCAGCACGACCAGGAAGATCAACTTGACGAGGAGGCCTGATCCGCCCCGTTGGGCGGCTTCCGGCGCCTCGGAGTCCGGAGGCAACGCCGCTTCCCCGGTGAGCTTGAAGCCGTACTCCCGCGCGTAAGCCGCGCCCAGCAGCTGCACACCGGCCACCAGCCCGGCGGCGTAGCTTCCGGCGCTCACCGACTGGCGGCCGACCTCGTCCCGGATTCGGCCCGCCAACGCGTCCGTGACGAACCCTTCAGCGCCGCTCCCGGTCGCGATCGCGAGCTTCGCCTTCCCGTCGCCCGGCCGGGCGCCCGGCACCAGCAGCAGCACCACGCCGGTGTTGCGCCGCGGGTCTCCGGCCGCGCCCTGCGCTCCGACCTTCCAGGCGCGCCCGATGTCCCGCGCCGCGTCTATGGACTCGCGCCCCCCCAGGTCGGCGAGCGTCACCACCACGATCTCCCCGCCCGAGGCGGCCCGCACCTGGCTGATCACGGCCTCCATCGCCGCGCGCGAGGCGGAGTCAACGACCTTGGCAAAGTCGTTGACGTAGCCGGTTGGAGCCGGCAGCTGCAGCTGGAAGAAGAGCGCGACGATCAGGGAGAATGGCATGACCGGATGAATATAGCCGCTACCGCGGCCACCCGGCACGGCGTAGAATTCGACTCCCGTTCCGCCACCCGATCGAGGATACCGCATTGGACTCTCGTGCTCGGCTCTCGGCCTGGCTGCTGTGCGCGCTGGCGTTGCCCGCAGCCGCGGGGCTCGCCCGGGCCCAGCAGCCGGACGATCTCCGCGCCGCCCGCACCAAGGGCAGCGCCACGGCGCCCGTGACGATGTACATCATGTCGGACTTCGAGTGCCCGTGGTGCGGGGATTTCGCGCGCAACACCTTCCCGATCATCGAGCGGGAGTACGTCGCAACCGGGAAGATGAAGATCGTCTTCGTCAACATGCCGCTGTCGATTCACAAGAACGCCGAGCCGGCGGCTGAAGTCGCCATGTGCGCGGCGCGCCAGAACAAGTTCTGGCAGATCCACGACCTGCTCTTCCGCCACCAGAGCGACTGGTCGGACCTCGACGAGCCCGGGCCCTATTTCCTCTCGCTCGGAGACTCGGCCGGGGCAGATCGCGCCCAGCTGACGGCGTGCCTGCAGACCGCGGCGACGCGGCCGCTGGTGAAGGCCGACTACGATGGATCGCTGCGGACCGGGGCGCACTCGACCCCGTCGTTCTACATCGAGGGCGGCCTGATGAGCGGCGCCGAGCCGATGGACGTGTTCCGCCCGATCCTCGACTCGATCATCAGGGTCAAGACCCGGCGCCCGGCGCCGGGGCGCTAGGAGGATTGCAGCAGCGAGAGCCCGAGGTCGTAGAGGGCGTGGGTCCAGGCGGTGATGCCGAACCCCCGCGTCACGTACAGCACGCTGAAGGCGACGCCCGCGATGGCCCGGTAGGTGAAGCTGGCGACAGTGAACGTGTCGCCGAACGCGCCGACGTAGTGGAAGGCCGAGAAGACCAGGGCTGAGACGACCACCGCGATGCCGGCCGCGAGGCCGCGGCCCGCGCGCAGCAGCCGGCGGGAGCCCCACATCAGCGCTCCCACCACGACGACCCGGAACAGCAGCTCCTCGTAGATCCCCGCTCCCAGGGACACCACCAGCTGCGTGTGCAGGTCGAGCGCCGCGGCTCCGGCGATCGCCAGACGGCGCGGCCCCTCGAGCAGCAACGTCGTGAGCCAACCCACCACGAAGCCGAACAGCGCCGCGTACACGCCGCTCTCGCGCNNCACGCCGCTCTCGAGCAGCATCCCGCCGAATACGCCGGCGGAGAGCCGCTCGCCGCTCTTCTTGAGGTCGCGCACGACCAGCGCCGCGCCGCCGCCAACCAACAGCAGGCCGAACACCACCAGCCCGTCCCGGCCGCCCAAGGCGACGAACAGGCTCTTGAGGAGGACGTCCGCGCCGTTGCGCACACCGGCCACGGCCGAGTGCGTGAGCAGGGCCGACAGGCCCTCGTAGAGCAGGAGGAGGGGCAGCGCGAACAGAATGCTGTAGCGCGATGCGCGCGAGCGGCGCAGATAGTCTTTCAGCATGACAGGCGGTAACGTACTCCCGGTGCTGACGTTTCTCTATCGCCTCACCTGGCGGCTGGCGCGGCCCCTCTCGGCACCCCTCGCCCTCACGGGCGGCAAGCTCGGGAGGGCGCTCCGGGGGCGCCGGGGAGCCGTCGCCGCCCTGTCGGCCTGGGCCGAGCGCTCGCGCGATCCCACTCGACCACTGGTGTGGTTCCACGCCGCATCGGTGGGCGAGGGGCGGCAGGCGGAAGCCGTGCTCCTGCGCCTGCGGGCGGCGCGCCCGTCCTGGCAGATCGTCTACACCTTCAGCTCGCCATCCGCCGAGCGGTGGGCCGCCTCGCTGCCGGTGGACTGCGCCGGCTATGTCCCGTTCGACACCGTTGACGATGCAGGCGCGGCGCTCGACGCCGTCCGGCCAACGGCACTCGTCTTCAGCGCCACCGACATCTGGCCGGAGCTGGTGCGCCAGGCCGCTGCGCGGCGCGTGGCGCTGGGTGTCGTTTCGGCCACGATGGCGCCGACCTCCAGCCGGAGCGGCGCCGCCGCCCGGCAGATCCTGGCCGCGGCCTATGGCGCGCTGGACAGCGTGGGCGCCATTGACGAAGCCGACGCCGGCGCCCTCGTGCGGGCCGGCGTGCCGCGCGCGCGGATCACGATCTCCGGCGACACGCGGCACGACGCCGCGCACGGGCGCATCGCCGCCCTCGGGCCCGATGCCCCGCTCCTCAGGGAGCTGCGGGGCGACGGCCGCGACCACCGGCCGGTCGTCGTCGCGGGATCCACCTGGCCGAGCGACGAGCGGACGCTCATGCCGGCGCTGATGGCCGCGCACCGCAAGGGTGCCCGGTTTCGCCTCGTCATCGCGCCACACGAGCCCACGGCCGAACACCTCCAGGCCCTCGAAGCCAAGATCCGTCACTGCATGGCACCCGGCATGGCGCTGGTGCGCCTTTCCGCTCTGCTGGCCCCCGTCAACGGGCAGCCACTGCCGACTGGCAGTTTGGCGCCCGCCAACTGGGATGTGGTCGTGGTGGACCGGGTGGGACTCTTGGCGGAGCTGTATGCGGCCGCGGCCGTCGCGTACGTGGGCGGTGGCTTCCACGGAGCGGGGCTGCATTCCGTGATTGAGCCCGCGGCGGCGGGAGTCCCCGTCCTGTTCGGCCCGCGGTGGCGGGGGAGCCGCGATGCGCGACTGTTGCTCGAGGCCGGAGCCGCCGTGGCGGCGCGCGACCGGGCGGAGCTGTCGGCCGCCTTCGCGCACTGGCTGCAAGACGAAACCGCCCGCGCCACCGCAGCTGCGGCAGCACGGGCGGTCGTCGAACGTGGTCAGGGGGCGGCGGACCGCTCACTTCAACTCGTCATAGACCTCGTCGAGCGTCCCCTAGCCCCTAGCCCCTAGCCCCTGTCTTTCTCTACCGCATCCCGCCGATGCCGATCGAGGCACCGACGCCGAAGTTGTCCACCGTCTGGCCGTAGAGCTTACCGCTGTCGTACGCGGCGCGCACCGAGATGATTCGGAAGATCGGTATGTCCAGACCGACCGCCCACCGGAACTCCGACTTCGAGCTCGGGCAGTATGCGCCACTCGGGCAGTTGATGATGCTGGTGAGGTTCAGCCGCGGTGCGACCCACAGGTTCGGGCTGATGATGACGAGCGGCAGCTTAATGCCGAGCGCCGCGCCTACCGGGATCGTGAGGACCTTCGAGCTCCCGCCGAGCTGGTTCTGGACCGAACTCGGCAGGCTCGCGAAGTCATAGGCCTTCACGTCCATGCTGGCGCCGCCGAAGAGCGAGAACGACCACGGCGACATCCCGCCGCCAAGCAGCCGGAGCTGCAACAGCGCACTCGCCGTCACCTTCGTCTGGGCTCCGACGGTCCCGCCGGTGCCGTTGCTGATGTTCTTGAAGTCATTGCGCGTGGCGCCGACGTTCGCGCCGATCCCCACCGGGCCCAGGGCGAACGTGACACCGCCCTGGAGGACGCTGTAGTTGCCCAGGCCCACGTTCTTATCGGTGGGCAGTCCGAGGTCGGCGTGCACGCGGACGCCCGTCGCGTAGCGGGGGTTGGTGAACAGTGGCATCCCCTGGATCTGCGCCTGTGCCGTCGCCGCTACGCCGGCGGCCATCGCGCCGATCACGACCGCCATACTCGCACGGTGTATCCGAGTCATCGCTATCCTCCCTGAGTGGTGGAGCCCCGCAGACAGGCGCCAGGCCCTGTCCCGGCCCCGGGGGCTGAGGGGGAAAATACCCTGCCGGTGCGGCCCGCGCAGGTGACGGTTGTCACGCCGGCAGGGATTGGGGACCTGGATCACGCTGCGGACGCGACCCGGGTCGCCAATCCGGGCCTATTGAGCCGTTGCGTGGTCCGCGGCTAGGTTGGACCCATGAGCCGACGCCCCCTTGCGGTCTCCATCGTGTGCGCGCTGGGCGCCCTCGCGGCGCTCATCACGGCCGTGCTCTTTGCCGTGGACTCCCTGTGGTTGGTGCCGCCCACGGCCGGCCAGCGCGCGCTGGCGTTCGCCGCCCTCGCCGCCACCGTGTGCGGGCTCGCCGGCATGTGGCACATGCGCCGGTGGGGGGTACTCGTCATCGCGTCGCTGTTCGCCGCCCGCGTCGCCTATGGGCTGCTGGGATATGCGCCCTGGAACCTCCCGGCGCTCGCCGGGCCGACCGCGATCCTCCTGGTGGGACTCGCCTACCTCAAGCGGATGAGCTGAAAACCACGCGGGGCCGGCGCATCGGCCGGCCCCGTTGTCAGCACTGCAGTCAGCGCGTCACCCCGCGCAGGTCACCGTGATCTGGTACGGCGTGAAGATGCCGCCCGTCACGAAGCCGACGAGCACGTTCAGGAAGCTCGCCTGCGCATCGACCGCCTGAACCGGCTTGCCGCCGCACAGCTTGCCCGCGTCCACCTTGGCGGGCACGATTCCACCGATGAACGCCGGGGCCCATGCCACAACGTGCGTCGGGCCGGGGTTCAGGTTCGTGGTGGTGATCGTGTGGTAGCACGCGGTCAGCGCGACGAATCCACCCAGCATCAGCACCCTCTTCGCGTAATGCGTCAGACGTCCTGCCATGATGGAGTCTCCTGTGGGGGTAGCGAGCGCCTGGGCTGCTCCGGACCTCTGCGCTCCGGACGCCCTACAATGCGGCGGCGTCGCGGGTCACGTCAAGAGCGCGGGGACTACGGCGACTGTGGCGTCACCACTCCCTCGAAGGTCACGGAAATGGGGTCCACGATTCCCGCGGACAGGACCGTGATGAGAACGTCCGTCCAGCGGTGAAACACGCGGATCCGGAGGTTCTGGACACCGCGACCCCCCGCCAGTTGACCTTCGAGCGCGTGCTCGAGGCTTGGCTCGCTGCTGGCGTACAGTCCCCAGAACAGGTACATGGCGTGCGAGCGGATGTTGAAGGTGTCGCTGGCCGCGGGCGGCGCGGCGGGCGAAGCCATTCCGGCCGGTACGCCCAGCCTCGTCGCATCGAAAGTCATGGCGCACCCCGCCACCGCCGTCGAGAGGGCGAGGGCCACCACGTAACCGAGCGAGCTGTGCTGCGGTGATTTCTTCACGGATGCCGGGGTCGAGGGGAGCTGGGACGCGCGGGGCGCGCCGGCCGGCGCGCCCCGCGGTCACGGACGACTTGCCTACATCATTGGCACGTGGAAGTTGAAGTGTGCGCCGACGCCCACTATGAACGGACTGAGTGTGGTCCCGCCGACCTTGGTCTGGCCCCAGTCAACGGCGGCATGGACGCCGAACCCGAGGAGCAGATTGAAGTTGACGCCGGCCGAGATGCGGAAATTCGTCGTGTTGCTGCCCCCGCCGCTGACCAGGTCCACCCGCGGCGCGATCCACGGCTTCAGGGGAAAGAGCGGCGGGTCGAAGGAGAGACCGACGCCGATGGGGATCGTGCTGGTCGAGACACCACCGAGCTTGATGGATCCATAGCCGGCCTGCACCGCCACCGCTATCGGCAGAAGACCACCGCCGAAGACCTTGTAGGCGACGTCCGCGCCGAAGGTGGTCTGCCCGCTCCCGAACAGGGAGGGTTTCCACGTCCCGACCATCCCCGTGAGCGTTATGGGACCGGCCCCGAAGCTGCCGGCAACACCGTAAGCCGTCCCGCCGCCGGCGTCCGAATTGGAGAAGCCGGCGTTCGCTGCGACGCCGATGCCCGTGCCGCCACGCGGATTGAAGTAGACCGGAATCCCCGCCAATTGCGCCTGCGCGGCCGTCGCTCCCGCGACGAGGGGCAGCGCTGCCGCGATCATCACCCTACCGATGCGCCTCATGCGTTTCCCTCCCTGTAAGTGTCGGGCCACTGTGGCGCCGTGCAGCAATAAGATACTACCCGGGGAGCCCCAAAAGCACGGGTCCCGTCCCGGTCAACCTGCACGGGCCACGCGGGGCGAACGCTGCGCGGCTCACGCCGTGACGGCCGGAAAGCCAATGCCACAGCGACAGATTGGGGCTAGACCGTCGAGGTGGCTTGGACCTGTTCAACGACCACACGGACCCGGTTGCCGGCGACCTGCAGGAAGCCACCTGCCACCGCGAAATGCTGGGCCTCGGCGCCGCCGTGGCGGACGATCAGATCGCCCGTGCCGAGCAGGGTGAGAAACGGCGCGTGCCGCGGGAGGATGCCCACCAGCCCGTCGTACGCCGGAGCGACGACCGCGGTGGCCTCCCCGTCGAATACCTGCCGCTCGGGAGAGACCACCGTCACGCGCATCGCGCTCCGCCCGGCCGCGCCGACGCCGTCCATCACGCCGCTTCGAGCTTCTTGGCGCGCTCGATCACGTCCTCGATGCCGGCCACCATGTAGAACGCCTGCTCCGGCAGCTCGTCGAACTCACCGGAGACCACGCGCTCGAACGACTCGATGGTCTCGCTGAGCTTCACGTAGCGGCCCGGCAGACCGGTGAAGACCTCGGCGACGTGGAACGGCTGCGAGAGGAACCGCTGCACGCGCCGCGCGCGTGCCACGATCTGCTTGTCGTCCTCCGACAGCTCGTCCATGCCCAGGAT
>PMIK01000043.1 GCA_003157095.1 Gemmatimonadota bacterium
CGCGGCACCGACATCAAGCTCGGCCCCGGCGTCACCAAGTGCAAAGTGTGCGGCATCAAGGCCCGCCAGGCACCGTTCGGCCAGACCATTGACCAGCCCGACCTGGCCTGGGAGGAGATCCAGCGCCTCGGCTGCATGACCGATCCGCCCTGCGGGCTCCAGATCATCGGCACGGAACGCCACGAGTCCCGGCGGATAGACCGGCAGCTGCGCGGCCGCTCCGGCCGCCAGGGCGATCCCGGCGGCTCGAGCTTCTTCCTCTCCCTCGAGGACGACCTGATGCGGCTCTTCGGGTCGGACCGGATCGCCGCGCTGATGGACCGCATGGGGGCCGAAGAGGGCGAGGTGATCACCCATCCCCTGGTGACCCGGTCCATCGAGGGCGCCCAGAAACGGATCGAGCTGCAGAACTTCCAGGCCCGAAAGCGGCTCCTCGAGTATGACGACGTGATGAACCAGCAGCGCGAGGTCATCTACTCGCTGCGGCTGTTTGCCTTGGAGGGTGGCGAAGAGTCGAAGGCCGAGGCGATCCGCATGGTGGAGGGGGCGCTCGACCGGCCCGTCACCGAGGCCATCGGGGGCGGCAAGCACCCGGAGCTGTGGGACCTGAGCACGCTGCACGAGGCGCTGCAGATGAAGTTTCTGCTGACGGTGCCTGAACTCACTCAGCGCGGCGTCGCCAGCCGCGACGAGCTGCTGGCGCTGGTCAGGCGGCATGCGCGGGAGGCGTTCAGCCGCAAGGTGCAGGCGCTCGACGAGTACGGCCGCCAGTACCAGGTCCCGAAGCTGGCGGAGCAGGTCCTGAGCCAGGTGATGCTGCGCTCGCTGGACGAGAAGTGGAAGGACCACCTCTACGACCTCGACCAGCTTCGCAACGCGATCACGTATCGCGCCTGGGGCCAGAAGGACCCGCTCGTCGAGTACAAGCAGGAGGCGTTCGGCATGTTCGTGGACCTGATGGCGGACCTCAGGTCTTCGTTCACCGAGCAGTTCTTCAAGGTGCAGGTCACCGCCGGGCCGCCGGTGGCGCCGCCGCCTCCTCCGCCGCCCCGGACCTTCACCGGGCCGGCGCTGCGCGGCCCGGGCGAGCCGGCTGGGCGGCCGGGCGGCGGGGCCTCGGACCTGGTGGAGGAGGATGCCCTGGTCGCGCCGGCCCCGGCTCCGAGCGCGGCCAGCGCGCGGAACGTCATGGTGGGCGGCAGCCGGTTCGGTGGCCCGTCGCCGGCGGGTCTGCCGCCGGGGTGGGAGAAGACAGGACGCAACGATCCGTGCCCCTGCGGGTCCGGCAAGAAGTTCAAGAAATGTCACGGGGCGGCGCTGTAGTAAGGAGTTGCGAGGACGCGAGTAGTCGGAACCGTTGCCAGATGGCAAGTACGGCAGTGGTTCCCGGTCGGAAGTGTTCGGAGGGCAGACCAGTTGCCAGTACTGACCTCTGGTCGGGCCCCGGGTGGCTGCGCCACTGGTAACCACTTCCTCCTTGCCGTCTGGCAACTCCCCTAACCCCTAGCCCCCTAGTCTCTAGCCCCTCTCACTCCGCGCATTTCCGGTGCGGCACGCGCGGATTTCGACCCGCGCGGCCACCCTGGCGGTCGTACCTTGATCCCGTGGTTTCGCGCATCTTTGAAACGCCTTTCGCCGACCGGCCACGCGAGCGGCTGCTCGCGCTCGGCGCCGCCGCGTTGACGTCGGCGGAACTCCTGGCGATTCTCATCGGTACGGGCACCAGTGGCGCGTCCGCGCCGGAGGTGGCCGCCGCGCTCCTGGCGCAGGGTGGGCCGGATCTGGCGCGCCTCGCGGGGCGCAGCGCGGCGGAGCTGGCGGCGGTGCAGGGCATCGGGCACGCCAAGGCCACCCGGATCGTCGCCGCGCTGGAGCTGGGCCGCCGGCTGCTGGAGGAGGGCCGTCCCGACCGGACGCGGATCCGTTCGCCGGCCGACGTGTATCGCTGGTTCGCGCCGCGCCTGGCCGACCTCGCGGCGGAGGAGTTCCACGTGCTCGCGCTGGACAGCCAGAGCGGTGTGCTGCGTGACCTGCTCGTCACCAGAGGGATCTTGAACTCGTCGCTGGTGCATCCGCGCGAAGTGTTCCGCGGCGCCATCGCGGAGGCCGCGGCGGGGATCATCGTGGTCCACAACCATCCCTCCGGCGACCCGACGCCGTCGGCCGACGACCGGGCCGTGACCCGGCAGTTGGTCGAGGCCGGCCGCGTGCTCGACCTGCCGGTGTACGATCACGTGGTCGTGGGGGCCAACCGCTACGTCAGCTTCGCCGAGGCGGGGCTGCTGTGACCGTCGTGCCCGTTCCCGCCATCCCCGGCCTCACCGACGCGCTCGAGACATACGCCGACCGTCTCGACCTGGAGCTGCTCGATCGGGCGTACCGGTTCAGCGCGGCCGCCCACCGCGGCCAGAAGCGCTGGTCCGGGGACGATGCGGTCACGCACGGCATCGCCGTGGCCCGTATCCTCATCGAGGCGCACCTCGATTCCATCTCCGCCGCCTGCGGACTGCTGCACGACGTGATCGAGGACAGCGACGTCACCGTCGCCGACCTCGAGCGCGAGTTCGGGCCGGAAGTCGCGGCCATCGTGGACGGCCTCACCAAGATCTCGAGCCTGACCTTCCGCTCCACCGCGGAGGAGCAGGCGGAGAACTACCGGAAGCTGCTGCTGTCGGTGGCCAAGGACGCGCGGGTGGTGATCGTCAAGTTGGCGGACCGCCTGCACAACATGCGTACCCTGGAGCATCTCCCGGAGGAAAAGCAGCGGCGCATCGCGCTGGAAACGCGCGAGCTGTACGCGCCCCTGGCCCATCGCTTCGGTATGGCCGGCATCAAGGCGGAGCTGGAGGATCTGGCCTTCCGGTTCCTCGAGCCGCAGGAGTACGGCGCCCTCGCCAAGAAGGTCACGGCCCAGCAGGCGGAGCGCGAGGAGCTGATCGAGCGGATGCGGGAGCCGATCAAGCGGGAGCTGGAGCACGCGGGCGTGGCGGACGTGGAGGTGACGGGCCGGCCCAAGAACCTGTGGTCCATCCACCGCAAGATCCTCCGCCGGGACCTGCCGTACGAGGAGATCTACGACCTGATGGC
>PMIK01000147.1 GCA_003157095.1 Gemmatimonadota bacterium
TACAACCGGGTCAAAGGGGAGCTTGAGGCGGCCGTGAGTGCTCTCGGCTACCGGAGCGTGACCATCGCCCGCCCCTCACTCCTCCTGGGAGACCGCGAGGAATTCCGGCTCGGCGAGCGGATCCTGACGCCGTTCGCGTTCCTGATCCCCGGACGGCTGAGGCCCGTGAAGGCGACCGCCGTGGCGGCGGCGCTGGTGGATGCGGCTGTCCGAGATGAGGCGGGAGTGCGGGTGATCGAGTCAGAGGAGATTCGACCGGCGGAACGGCTGGGGGCTAGGGCCTAGGGGATAGGGGCTAGGAACTGCGGGCTAGCGATTCCAACCCCTAGCCCCCAACCCCTAGCCCCAAGCCCCTCTCAAAAATCCGTCAGGTCCCGCGGCGGCAGCGCCGCCCGCAAGGCGTTCAGCACGGCGGCGAGATCTATGAACTCCTGGCTGATCGCACCCGTCACCGGCGTGAGGTAGCCCGCGGCCGCGAGCGCCATCCCTGCGACACTCAGAATCATGCCTCCGACGGCGCTCTCCAGCGCGATCCAACGCATCCGCCGGCTGATGTGGAAGAACTCATCCACGCGGGTGAGCGAGCTGTCCATGATCACGGCGCCCGCGGCCTCGGTCGTGATCTCGCTCTCCTGCCCGAGGGCGATGCCGACCGTCGCGGCCATCAGGGCCGGCGCGTCGTTGATTCCATCTCCGACGAAGATCGTCTTGGCCTGCGCGGTCCGTTCCCGCACGATGGCCACCTTCTCCTCGGGACTCTTGCCGGCATGCACCTCGTTGATGCCGACGGCTTCAGCGAGATAGCGCACTTCCGATTCCCGGTCGCCCGAGAGCAGGATCGTCCGGTCGAGCAGGTGCTTGGGGCGGAGATGGCTGAGGAATGAGGTGCTCTCGGCTCGCGGTGTGTCCCGGAACCGGTAGGTGGCGGCGTACCGTTCATCCACCAGAACGACGCACTCGAGGCCTCCGGTCACCGGGGGCAGCTTCGCTGCCTCCTCCGGATACTTCTCGGCGACGTACTTCCGGTTGGTGATCCGCACCCGCAGGCCGCCGACGGTGCCCTGCAGTCCCTCGAACGGCCGCTCGGCGATTTCCTCCACCTCGTCCATCGGCAGGGCGGCCGCGCGCGCGGCCTTGAGGACCGCGCCCGAGAGCGGGTGCTTGGAGTACCGTTCGAGGCTCGCCGCAAGCCGGAGGGTGCCGGCTGCGTCCGTCCCCGGCTGGCACAGCTGGTCGGTCAGCTCCGGTTTGCCGTAGGTCAGCGTGCCGGTCTTGTCGAAGATGATGGTGCGGCAGGTCGCGATCTGCTCGAGCACGGCGGGGTCCTTGACGATGATCCCGCGCTTGGCCGCGAGCGAGATGGAGCCGATGACCGCGACCGGAATGGCGATGAGGAGCGGGCAGGGCGTCGCGATCACCAGCACCGCGAGGAAGCGCACGGCCTCGCCGCTGGTGATCCACGCGGCCACGGCCACGGCGACGGCGACCGGGGTGTACACGGCGCCGAGCTGATCGCCGAGCCGCCGGAGGCGGGGGCGCTGCTGCTCCGTCGCCCGCATCACCGTCATGATCGTGGCGTAGCGCGAGTCCACGGCGAGCCTCGTCGCCCGGATCGTGAGCGCGTGGTCGCCGTTCACCGCGCCCGACAACACGTCGGAGCCCGGGGTCTTCGACATCACGAACGGCTCCCCGGTCAGGTACGACTCGTCCATCGCGCCGTGCCCGTCCACCACCACACCGTCCACCGGGCAGATCTCGTGCGGGTACACCTCGATGAGGTCGCCGAGGGCGATCGCGTCGAGCGCGACGTCCGTCATCGCGGTCCCGGTCTTGCGGTGCGCGGCCGACGGCACGCGTTTGGCCAGCGCTTCCAGCACCGACGAAGCGCTCCGCACCGCATACTGTTCCAGCGCCGTGCCGCCCGAGAGCATCAGCACGACCAGCGCGCCGGCGAGATACTGCCCCAGCAGGACGGCGGTGACGATCGAGATGCCGGCCAGGAGGTCAGCCCCGAACTGCCGGCGCCACGCCTTTCTGGCGAGATCGTACACCAGGGGGGTGCCGCCCAGAGCGAGTGCGAGGAGGAGCGGCGAGCGCGCGACGCCGGGAGACGCCGCGGCTACGAACCGCAGGATGAGGTGGGCCGCGATCGCCCCCGCCGTGAACAACGCGATGTAGCTGTCTTTCGCGAGTCGCCGCACCGTCACCGATCCACCCTGGGCATTCTGGAAGCTCTCCGATCCGGCCGCTCGCGCAATGGCGACGCGTCCGTTCGTCTATCCGATAGTCCGCAATTCTACGGGTGAAATCGCGGTCCGTGCCAAGGCTGAGGGCCTCCGGCACGCCGATTGCGCTCGTTGCCATGTGAATGGACAACGAAATCTACCGGTTGCCGCGGGAGCGGCTGGATTCGCTGATCGAGCGCCTGGCGCGCGACTATCGGGTCGTTGGCCCCGTCAAGCAGGGCGCCACGTGGATGTGGACGGACGTTCGACCCGGCATGCCGCTGGCCCTCGACTATCCGACCACCATGCTCCCGCCGCGCCAGTTCTTCGCCCCGATGCGCGAGACCCTGTTCCGCTATCACCGTGGCGACGACGGGCGGTTCGCGTTCGAGGAGCCCGCGGGCGAGCGGCCGTTCGCGCTGCTGGGCGTCCACGGCTGCGACCTCACCGCCCTCAGGGTGCTGCGGGCGTTCCATGAGTCCAGTTGCCGGGACCGTCTGGTGCCGGGCAGGCTCGACCGCTCGTTCGTGATGGGACTCGCGTGCTGGACACCGTGCCTCCCCGAGTCGTTCTGCCGGGACATGGGGAGTCTGGAGAGCGAGAGCCCGGCGTCGCTCTACGTGTGGGACATCGGCGGCGTGCTGCTCGTCAAGGTCCAGACCGCCCGCGGCCGCGAGATCATGCGGGACGTGGGCGCGCTCGATGCCGCCACGCCGGACGAGCTGGTCGCGCTGCGCAAGCGCCTGAGGACGAGGCCCGAGGCATTTCCGGCCCAACTCCAGTTCGCGCCGGAGAAGCTGGCCACGTCGCTGAAGGCGGCGGAGTCGGACATTCTGTGGGAGGCCACCGCCGACCGCTGCCTCTCCTGCGGCCGCTGCAACCTGGTGTGCCCGACCTGCACCTGCTTCGACGTGGGCGACCAGGCGTCGTTGAGCGGTGGCGACGGGACGCGGACGCGCTCGTGGACCGGGTGCCAGGTTCCCGGCTTCTCGAGGGTCGCGGGCGGCCACGACTTCCGGCCGGGGCGCGCCCAGCAGCTGCGGTACCGGATCTTCCGCAAGGGCAAGTACATGCCGGAGCGCTATGGGATGGTGGGTTGCACCGGCTGCGGCCGCTGCGCCACCCATTGCCCGACTCACATCTCGATCCGGGAGATCTTCCTTCAGGTGGGGAGGGCGCCCTGATGCCCCAGGTCTCGATGATCCCCGAGGCCTGCCGCATCCTCGCGGTGACGCCGCACAACAGCCGCGACATCCACTTCGTGGTCGAGGCGCCGAAGCAGGGATTCACCCCGGAGCCGGGCCAGTTCGTGATGGTCTCGCTGCCGGGCATCGGCGAGGCGCCGTTCTCGCTGGCCGCGCTGCCGGGCGAGGGGACGGCCGAGGGCACGTTCGAGATGCTGATCCGCCGCATCGGCCGCCTCACCAACCTGATCACGCAGCTCAAGGCCGGCGACGTGCTCTACGTCCGCGGGCCCTACGGCCGTCGGGTGGAGTGGGATCAGTTCGAGGAGTCGAACCTGATCCTCCTCGCCGGAGGCCTCGGGCTGGCGCCGCTGCGGTCCTTCGTGCGCCGGGCCCTCGGCCGCCGCGACCGCTTCGGGCGCATTGACCTCCTGGTAGGGGCGCGCAGCCCCGACGAGCTGCTGTTCCGCACCGACCTGCTGGTCTGGGCCTCGCGGCAGGACGACGTGCACGTGCACCTGACCGTGGATGCGGCGCGCGAGGGCTGGGATGGCCGGATCGGCGTCATCACTTCGCTCCTCGACGGCCTCGCCGTGGACACCGCCGGCACCACCGCGTTCCTGTGCGGGCCGCCCGTGATGTACCGCCACTGCCTGCGCCGGCTGCTGGCTATGGGGCTGTACGAGCACAACCTCTGGCTCACGCTGGAGCGGCGCATGAAGTGCGGCCTCGGCCTGTGCGGCAACTGCCAGGTGGACGGGCATTACCTGTGCAGCGAGGGACCGCTGGTGAGCTATCGCGAAGTGCGCCACCTCCGGGACGTCGTGTGATGCGGCCCCGCGTGGCGTTCTTCTCCTTCGGCTCGTGCGAAGGGTGCCAGCTCCAGGTGCTCTCGGTCGAGGACGTGCTGCCCGAGCTGTTGAGCGTGGTCGAGGTGGTGAACTTCCGCGAGGCGATGGACGACCGCGGCGACGACTACGACATCGCCTTCGTCGAGGGCTCCCTGGTCAAGCCGGACGACGTCGCGGAGCTGCAGCAGATCCGCGCCCGCGCCAAGATCCTGGTCGCCATCGGCGCGTGCGCCTGCCTCGGCGGCGTCAACGCCATGCGGAACCGGCGCCCCGTCACGGAGCTGGCACGCGAGGTGTACGACGGCCGCCAGGACGGCGTGTTCGCCGCGCTCCCGGACGCGAGCCCGCTCTCCAGCGTGGTGCAGGTGAACTACGAGATCCGCGGCTGCCCGATAGACCGCATCGAGTTCCTCGAGGCGGTGCGCTCGCTGATCGCGGGCACCGTGCCCTACGTGCCGCCGTTCGCCGTGTGCGTGGAGTGCACCTTGCGCGGCACGCCGTGCCTCCTGGAGCGCGGCATCCCGTGCCTGGGCTCGGTGGCCCGGGCCGGCTGCAACGCCGTGTGTCCGGCCTACGGCGCGCCGTGCGAGGCGTGCCGCGGCTTCCACGAAGTGCCGAACTTCGAGGCGCTGGGCGAGGCGTTCTTCCGTCACGGCATGACCCGCACGCTGGCGGCCGAGAAGCTCCAGCTGTTCAACAACTACCGCGAGGTGCGCGAAGCATGGGAGCAAGCCGTGCCGTCGTCGTCCGCCACGTAACCCGCATCGAGGGCCACGGCAATATCGTGGTGGACCTCGAGGGAGACCGGATCAAGCGGTGCGATCTCGAGATCGTCGAGTCGCCTCGCTTCTTCGAGGTCCTGCTCCAGGGCCGTCCGTACGACGAGGCGCCGCGCATCTCCTGCCGCATCTGCGGGATCTGCTCGGTGGGCCATGCCACGGCGTCGGTCCACGCGGTGGAGGCGGCCCTGGGGATCACGCCGGGACCCAAGCTCCGGGCCGTGCGCCGGCTCAACATGGCGGGGGAGTGGCTGCAGTCGCACATCCTCCACGTCTGTTTCCTGGTGGCGCCCGACGCCTTCGGCGTGCCCTCCATCGTGCCGATGGTGGGGAGCCACCCCGACGTGGTGAAGCGCGCGCTGCGCCTCAAGCGGCTGGCGAACGACATCTGCTGCACGGTGAGCGGGCGGCACGTGATGCCGATCTCGTATCACGCCGGGTGGATGGGGCACTGGCCGGAGCGGGTCGAGCTGCGCGCGCTCCAGGAGCGGCTGATCGCCGCCGAGGAGGATCTCGACGCGCTGGTGGAGCTGTTCGCCGGTCTCTCCTGGCCGGTGGTGGAGCGCCGGGTCGAGCACCTGGCGTCGCTGGAGGACGGCGGCGCCTACCCGATGATGGGCGGCCCGCTGCACTCGACGTCGGGCGCGGTCACGGCGCCCGAGGCGTACCGCGACGCGCTGCACGAGTACCTCGTGGATCACTCCGCCGCCAAGCACGTGCGCGGGACGGATGGTACGATCCGCGTCGGGGCGCTGGCCCGCTACGCGCTGGCGCACCAGCGGCTGCACCCGCGGGCGAAGGACGCGGCGGCGAGGCTGAAGCTGCGCGCCGACTCGGCGAACCCGTTCGACTACGTCGCGGCCCAGGTGGTGGAGTCGGTCCAGGCGCACCAGGAGGCGCTGGACCTGGTGTCGGCGCTGCTGGTGGATCCGGCGCCCGAAGCGCCGGCGCGCCCCGGCCGGCCGCACGGCGGGCGCGGCGTCGGCATGGTCGAGGTGCCGCGCGGCACGCTGGTGCACGACTACACCATCGGCGCGGATGGCCGGATCAAGAGCGCCAACTGCATCATTCCCACCAGCCTGAACCTGGTTTCCATCGAAGGGGACATGCGGGCGTTCGTGCCGTCGCTGGTGGGCAGGCCTTCGCCGGAGATCGCGCACGCGCTCGAGATGCTGGTCCGCGCGTACGACCCGTGCGTCTCGTGCTCGGTGCATTGAAAGGGGACACAGCGTGATCGAGAACCTCAAGCGGTCCGACTTCTTCCTCGGATTCGACGATCTGGCGCTCGCCGACATCGCGCGCTTCGCCCGCATGGAGACCTACGAGGCCGGCAAGGTCGTGTTCGACCGGGATGAGGAGTCGCACACCGCGTACATCATCCTGAAGGGACGCGTCCGCCAGGGATTCGAGGTCTCGCCGGGCACCGAGATGTGGTTCCTGACCGGGGAGCCGGGCGACCTGTTCGGCTTCGGCGCGCTCCTCTCCCCGCGGGTGCGCTCGATGCGCGCCAAGGCGTCGGAGAAGACCGAAGTGGTGGCGCTCGATGCCGACGCGCTCCTCGAGTACCTCGAGGCCAACCCGCGCTTCGGCTTCATCTTCATGGAGCGGCTGGCGCAGGTGTTCATGCAGCGGCTCAACAATTGCCGCCTCCAGGTCATCCACCTCATGCCGCCGAAGGACGCCGAAGGGCCGACGCTGTCCGCCCGCTAGTGCCGTGCCCACGTATCCCGCCCAGGGAGGCGCGTCCTGGCGGGATTCGGCGCCACCAGCCGGCACGGCGCGAGGCGGCCCCTAGACACGCCCGCTCGGATGTGTCCAGCTTTATAGGGTGAGCCACGACCGCCTGATCTCGTACCTCGATGCCGTCGCTGGGAACGGATGGGCGACATGAGCGTGCAATGGCTGGTCGGCGTCGCGGAGCGCGCCGGCCATGCGTGCCCGGCACTGCCCGACGGCGTCCCGCTCGACGAAGCGTGGGCCACCGTCGCGACCGCGTGCGGCGAGACGTCCTCCGGTCTCGCCGATCTGGTAGCGCGGCACTTCCGGCTCGAGGTCGCCAACCTGGGTGTCGCGGAGCGTGCCGCAGCCAAGCTCGTTCCGGAGAAGGTGGCGCGCCAGTTCCACGTCTTCCCGGTGCGCGAGGACGACCGCCGGCTCGTGGTGGCCACGTCGGACCCCACCAACCTCGAGGCGGAGCAGATGCTCGGCTTCGCGAGCGGGCGCGCAACCACGTTCGTGGTGGCGCCGCCGGATGCCATCGAGGCGTCCATCAACGCCCAGTACTCTCCCGACCGCACCGTCGAGGCGCTGCTGGCGAACGTGAATCCGGATGCCGCCGAGGGCGTCAGCGTCATCGAGGAGGCCGCCGCGGAGGCGGTGGCGGCGGTGGACGCGACGGCCGCGCCGGTGGTCAAGCTGACCAGCGCGCTGCTCAAGGAGGCGGTGGAGCGCCGGGCGAGCGACATCCATCTGGAGCCGGGCCGGGCCGGGGGTGTCGTCCGCCTCCGCGTGGACGGCGTCATGCTCCCGTTCATGCACATCCCGATGCCGGCCCTGAATCGCGTGGTGTCGCGCATCAAGATTCTGAGCGGACTCGACATCGCCGACCGGATGCGGCCGCAGGACGGGCGCGCCCGCATCCGGATCGGAGAGCGCGTGTACGACCTCCGGGTGTCCACGGTGCCGACACGGGAAGCGGAGAAGGTCGTGATCCGCATCCTCGACCCCGAGGGCGCGGTGTCGCTCGAGGGGCTCGGCCTGCCGGAGCACGAGTCCGGGTTGCTGCGCAAGCTCCTCGGCTATCACAACGGCATCGTGCTGGTCACGGGTCCGACCGGGTCCGGCAAGACGACCACGCTCTTCGCAGCCCTCAAGGAGCTGTCGGCACAGCCCATCAACATCCTCACCGTCGAAGACCCCATCGAGTACGAACTGAAGGGGGTCACCCAGATTCAGGTCGAGAAGAAGCGCGGGGTCACGTTCGCCAGCGCCCTGCGGGCGGCGCTGCGGCAGGACCCCGACGTCATTCTGGTGGGAGAGATCCGCGACCTNNGAGACGGCGGAGATCGCGATCCGCGCGAGCATCACCGGCCACCTCGTCCTGGCCACGCTGCACGCCAACGACGCACTGGCGACGGTCACGCGCCTCGCCGACCTCGGCGTAGACCGGGCGCTCATCGTGGACGCCCTCCGCGGCGCGCTCGCGCAACGGCTCGCGCGCCGCGTCTGCAAGGTGTGCTCGACCCCGGTGGACGGCGTGCCGGGCGACGAGCAGGAGGCGCGGCTGGAGAAGACGTACGGGATCAAGCAGACGGTGCGCGCGCATGGGTGCGAGGCCTGCGGCCAGACCGGATACCGCGGGCGGTGCCCGATCATCGAGGTGGCCGTGGTCACGCCGGCCATCGTGCAGTTGATCCAGAGCGCGGCCGGAACGCGCGAGCTGGCGGCGGCCGCGCGGGCCGCCGGCATGCGGCCCATGCGCGACGTCGCGGCGGACTACGTGCGCGCGGGCCTGACGACCCTGGAGGAGATTGACCGCGCGCTCGGCGAGTCGGCGCAGGCAGCGGCCCCGGAGGCCGCGGCGGAGACCGAGACGGCCCCGCACATCCTGCTGGTGGACGACGACGTGGTCATCCGCAAGACGGCGCGCAAGCTGCTCGAGAATCAGGGGTTCGTCGTGGTGGAGGCGGCGGATGGCGATGCCGCCCTCAAACGTCTCCAGACCGACGACTCCGTGGACATGATGGTCTTGGACCTCGGCTTGCCGAAGCTCGGCGGCCGGGAAGTGCTGCGAGCGGTACGGAAGGACGCGAAGACGGCCGGCCTCCCGGTGGTCGTCCTCACCGGCGAAACGGAAGAGCGGCTCGAGTCGCAGCTGATGGACGAGGGCGCCGACGACTACATCAACAAGCCCATTGACCCGAAGCGATTCGTGGCGCGCGTCAAGGCGGCCCTGCGGCGGGCGGCGTCCTAGTAGGGGCTAGGGACTAGGGGCTAGGGTCTAGGGAAGGCGCATCGGAGCGCTTCTGCTAGCCCCTAGTCCCTAGCCCCCCTTGTGTCAGTCCGCTCCACTGGCGGCGGGTATAGCCTCCGGCGCCGCCCCGGTTCTAAGGACGCCTCCAAGCACCTTCCCCAGCCAATGCTGGAAGCCGTCCATGTAGGTATAGACCACCGGCGTGACGTACAGCGTCACGATCTGCGAGAAGGCCAGCCCGCCCACCACCGCCAGAC
>PMIK01000083.1 GCA_003157095.1 Gemmatimonadota bacterium
GTGTACGAGCTGGCCAACCGGGACGACATGATGCCCAAGGGACCGGTGCCGGCGAGACAAGGGTTCTGAAGAGTTGCAGAGTTGCAGAGTTGCAGGGTTACAGAGTTGCAGGAGTGGGCGGGGCGGGTCCCAGAGGCATGGGGCCCGCCCTGTCATTTCTGCAAGCTGAGACCCTGCAAGCGACTGCAACGCTGCAACTCCCGGTATTCTGGGTTTTCCCTCGGCACGGAAGTCGCAGTATCTTCCGCTGTCGTCCGGACCGGAGGTCATGTGATTGACAGGAAGCAGCTCGAAGCGCTGGCGAAGAAGAACGCCGCCAAGCAGGTCACCCAGAAGGCCGTGAAGCGGCGCAAGTACGACGACACGCTGCAGGCCGAGCCGGAGAATGCGGAGGATCCGAAGCGCTTCTTCGAAGAGATGAAGAAGCGCGAGTTCTGATGTGTCGCTAGCGGTCGTGCACGACCTGCTCGCGACGTCGGCCCCGGCGCTGCTGTTCACGGTCGTCGGGCTCGGGTACTTCCTCGGCAACATCCGGATTCGTGGGTTCACCCTCGGGGTGGCGGCCGTCCTGTTCGTTGGGCTGGTGTTCGGCGCCCTGGATCCGGTCAACTTCGTCATCCCCGAAGTCATCTACGTCCTCGGCCTGATTCTCTTCGTCTACACGGTTGGTCTCCAGTCCGGCTCGATCTTCTTCAACCTGTTCCGGCGCCAGTGGCTTCGGCTGACGGTGCTGGCCGGCATCGCGATCGTCGGGAGTGCGGCCGCGACGCTGGTGGCGGCGCAGCTCCTGGGCATCAGCGCGCCGGTGGCATCCGGGCTGTTCTGCGGCGGCCTGACCAACACGCCGGCGCTCGCCGCGGCCGTCGAGGCACTGCGCGGCTCGCTGGCCGGCTCGAGCCTCGACCCCGCGCGGCTCCGCGCGGTGATGGACGGTCCGACGGTCGGCTACAGCATTGCCTATCCGTTCGGCGTCGTAGGGCTGATCGTGGCGATGCAGGTGGCGACCAAGCTCGGGCACGTGGACTTTGCCGAGGAGCAGCGCCGCGCCAGGCACAGCAACGGCCTCGCGACCGAGGAGCCGGTCCTGCGCGAGATCCGCGTCACCAACCGCCAGCTGATCGGCAAGACCTTCGGCGAGGCGATGCTCACCGAGCTCACGGGTATGGTGTTCACCCGCGTCAAGCGCGGGTCCGAGGTCGAGCTGGTCACGTCCGACCGCCGGCTGGGAGAGGGCGATATCCTGGTCGGGGTGGGATCGCAGGCCTCGCTCCGCAAGGCGGAGCTCCTGGTCGGGCCCACGGTCGGGGAGGCCATGGAGCGCTTCTCCCCCGAAATCGGCCACCGCGACCTGCTGGTGATCAATCGCAAGATGGCCGGCGCGACCGTGGCCGAGCTGGCGGTCGAGCTTGGCCATCCGGTGGTCGTGAGCCGCATCCGACGGGGCGGCACCCACATCACCCCGCATCCGGAGACGACCCTGGAGCTGGGAGACCAGATCCGCGTCGTCGCGCACCGCGGCGATCTGGACCGCCTGACGAAGCTGGTCGGCGACCCCCTCAAGGACATCTCCGAGGCGGATTTCCTGTCGTTCAGCCTCGGGCTCGTGCTCGGCGTGCTGGTGGGCATGATCCCGATTCCGCTGGGCGGAGGCCACGTGGTCCGCCTGGGGTTCGCCGGGGGGCCGCTCGTGGTGGGGCTGGTGCTCGGCCGTGTCGGGCGCACCGGACCGATCGTATGGACCCTGCCCGTCAACGCCAGCATGACGCTGCGCCAGCTCGGACTGCTGTTCTTCCTGGCGGGCGTCGGGACAAGGGCGGGCGGGAGCTTCGTGCATACCCTCGTCACCCAGGGCCTGACGCTCTTCTTCGTCGGCGCAGGGATCACGGTGATCTCGGTGGCGCTGACGCTGGTGATCGCGCGGCGCTTCTTCGGCTACGACGCGATCTCGGCCTACGGCATCGTGGCCGGCATCCACACCCAGCCGGCGGCGCTGGCCTTCGCCAACGCGCACACCGGATCCGAGAGCCCCAATATCTCCTATGCGGCGGTGTATCCGGTCGCGCTCATCGCCAAGATCATTCTGGCGCAGCTGCTGGTGCTGGTGTAGCTGGCGGGACCGGCGTGAGGGGTGATGGGTGAGAAGTCAGGGGTTCAAGGGAGAGGTGAGAAGCGATAGTGAGAGGTCGCCTTCTCACCACAACCTCTCACTTCTCACCGGACCTTCTCACCTTTCACCGTCTCGGTATTATCCACGCACCCCCGAATCCGAGGTCCCAGGTCATGACCCCATCCGAGCGCCGCAAGCTGATTGCCCGCTACTCGCGCGGTTCCGCCTTGCTGGAACGGGCGCTCAAGCACGTGCCGGTGCGGGCGCGGAAGTGGCGGCCGGGAAGGGGCAAGTGGTCGGTGCACGAGATCGTCTGCCACTGCGCCGACTCGGAGGCGAACGGGGCGATAAGGCTCAGATTCATTCTGGGCGAGGAGAACCCCGTGCTCGTTGCCTACGATCAGGACCGCTGGGCCCGGGTGTTCGCCTACCACCGGCTGCCAGTCGGCGAGGCGATGGCGGTCGTGAGGTCGGTACGGGCGCTGACGACGCGGCTTATCAAGGGCCTGCCCGGCGCCGCGTGGCAGCGCGCCGGCACGCATTCCGAGAGCGGAAGGTACACGGCGGAGACCTGGCTCACGGTCTACGCGGAGCACCTCGAGAAGCATTCGCGGCAGATTATGCGGAATCTCAAAACGTGGAAGGCCAAGGCGCACAAGAAGAAGTGAGAGGTGAGACGTGAAGGTGAGAGGCATCCTCTCACGCTTCTCCACCTCTCACCTCTCACCTCTCACTTGAACTTCTCACCCCTTACTTCTCACCTCTCACCCGTTTCCTGGGCCGTCACACCATCCCCTGCTCGATCCACTGGTGCTTGCCCTCGAGCACCCGCCTGGCCACCGAATACGTCCGCACGTCGTCGTTGCTGAACACCGTGCGGAACGTCGCCCGGATCCGTCGCCGGGCGTAGCGGCAGAACAGGTCGGCGAGCTCCACGGCCTCCGGTTGCCCTTTCTTGCGCAGCATCTCCGCCCGGGAGCACGCGGCGGTTATGGCGAACAGGTCCGCCCCGATGTCCACCAGCCGGAACAGCACCGATTGCCGCTTCTCGAGCCGCGGGCCGAAGCGCACCATCGCATGGAAGGTCGTGCGTGCCAGCTTGCGGCTCATCCGCTCGGCGAAGCGCACGTGACCGGCCAGGCGCCCGAAGCCGGCGTAGCGGGGCCACCGCCCCCAGCCGAAGTAGCGGCTCGGGTACCAGGTCGCGTAGAAGGCCGCCGTATTGAGCAAGGCGCCGGCTTTCGCCCTCAGGGGCGCGCGCGGGTCCAAGAGCGGCCCCGCCACCTTGAGGTGCCGGTCCACCGCTTCGCGGGCGATGAACAGGTGCATGATCTCCGAGCTTCCCTCGAAGATCAGGTTGATGCGGAAATCGCGCATGATCCGCTCGACCGGCCACGGGATTTCGCCGCGCGCCTTGAGCGACGCCGCGGTCTCGTAGCCGCGCCCGCCGCGG
>PMIK01000034.1 GCA_003157095.1 Gemmatimonadota bacterium
GCGGCAATCAGGGCCCAGGACACGGTCAGGTGGGCCTGGTCGCCACGCGGATTCAGCGCGATGGCGCGCCGTCCGAGTCGCTCGGCCTGACGGGCATCGAAGTCCAGCGAGAGGACGGCGTCCCCGAGCATGGCGTAGGCGAGCGCCTGGGAGGAGTCGAGCGCCAGCGCCCGGGCGGCGGCGCGGCGCGCCTGGCCATAGGCCTCGCGGGGCGCTACGAAGGCGTCGGCAAGCCACACCCACGCTTCCGCCTTGCCGGCGAACGCGGCCGCGAAGGAGGAATCCCGCGCGATAGCCCGGTCGAAATGGGCGAGCGCGCTGCGCTGTGCCCCCTCGTCGTAGGAGCTGTTGAGGGCCTGGAGGCCGCGCAGGTACTCCTCATACGCGACGGGGTCGGATGTCAGCCGCCGTGCCAGTCGCGCGCGCTCCTCGGGCAGCAGCTGCCCGGTGATGGCCGTCGCAACCTGGCGGGCGATGTCCGACTCCACGGTCAGCAGGTCGCTGCTGGTGCGGTCAATGACGTCGCTGGCCACCTGAGTCCGGGTGCCCGCCCGGATCACCTCGTACCGCAGCCGCACCCGCTCGCCGACGCGCTGCACGCTCCCGGTGACGAGGTAGGCAGCGCGGAGGGCCCGGCCGAGGGTCGCGGGGTCCTGCGCGGCCTGGCCCCGGAACCGCTGCACCTCGTAGCGCGACTTCACGTCGAGCCGCGGCACCTGGTTGAGCCGGATGATGATCTCCTCGGTGAGGCCGTCGGCGAGGAACGCGTCGGCCGTATCGCGGGAGAGGTTGTCGAGGTAGAGCACCGCGACGCTGTTGGGCGCTGGAGCCGGGGCGAGGTGCGTCCGCGTCGCGCACGGCGGCGGCGTGCCGTCGGGACACTGCGCGAACGACGGGCGCACAGACGCACAGACGCAGCAGACGCACAGGAGAACCGCGCGCGCCGCGGCGTCCGTGCGCCCGTGCCCCCGTGCTTCCGTGCGTCTCATCAGAACTTCAGCTGCCGGTCGAGGGCGGCATAGCGCGGATCGGCGCGCAGCGTGGCGAGCTCGGGATCCTGTCGCACCCAGATCACCAGGGCGGTCCGCTCCTCGAACGCGCGGCGCAGCCACTCGATGCCGCGATCCATGTCGCCCAGCGCAGCATAGGCCCGCGCCAACGCCACCGGGTTGTAGTAGCCTGGCGTGCGCGCCGACACCATGGAGTCCACCGTGGCGCGCGCAGCCACCGTGTCGCCCAGCGCCAGGAGCGCGTGCACGTACATCCCGGCATCATAACAGCCGCCGTAGTAGCGCCAGTCTAGGAGCCTGACGGCGCGACGCCAGTCACCCCTCGCGCCCAGCACCACGCCCTCGAGCGGGTCGGCGTCGGTGGGCGAGAGGATGGCCCGGATGCGCGGAATCATGGCGGAGGCCGTGTCGAGCTGGCCGGTGCCGACCAGCACGCTGATGTAGAAGACACTCATGATGGTGAACAACGAATCATCCTGCCACGCGCGCCGCGCCTCGTTGATGGCAGAATCGGTCCTTCCCTCCGCCCACAGCGCCCCGGCCAGGAAGAGGCGCGACCAGCCGCCGTGCGGGTCCAGCGCGACGCCGCGGCGCGCCAGCCGCTCGATCTCGTGCGCGTCCAGATCCAGCACGGCCGCGTTCGCCAACATGGCCCAGCCCAGCGCCTGGGAGGAGTCGCGTGCCAGCGCCTGGTTGGCGGCCACGCGCGTCTGCCCATATCCCTCGCGCGGGGTCACATAGCCGTCCGCGAGCATGCTCCAAGCCACCGCCTTGCCGGCGAACGCAGCCGCGAAACCGGAATCGCGCGCGATGGCGCGGTCGAAGTACGCCACCGCACTCCGGAGCGCCGCCTCGTCGCCGAAGTTGTGGGCGGCCTGGAGGCCGCGCAGGTACTGCTCGTACGCCACCGGGTCCGACGTCACCCGCCGTGCGAGGCGCGTGCGCTCGTCGGGCAGCATCTGGCCGGTGATGGCCGTCGCCACCGCCGCGGCGATGTCGGATTCGACCGTGAGCAGGTCGCCGCTGGCGCGGTCGATGACGTCGCCGGCCACCTGGGCGCGGGTGGCCGCGCGGATCACCTCGTAGCGCAGCCGCACCCGGTCGCCGGCGCGCTGCACGCTGCCGAAAACGAGGTACGCCACCTGGAGCGCNNGCGAGATACGCGTCGGCCGTGTCGCGCGAGAGGTTGGTGAGATAGAGCACCGCGACGCTGTTGGGGCTCGGCGCCGCGACCAGGTGCGCGGGCCGGCCGCCACATGGCGCCGGCGTGCCGTCGGGGCATTGAGCAGCGACGGGACGCACAGACGCACACACGCAGCAGACGCATAGGAGAAGCGCACGCGCCACCGCGGCGGTGCTTCCGTGCGTCCGTGCGTCCTTGCGTTGGTGCGTCCGTTCCCCCGTGCGTTCCTTCATCGCGTCTCCGCCGGCGGCCGAATCTGCTCGACCAGCGCGCGGAAACGTGGTGTGCCGCGAATGGGATCGAACCCCGGGTCGCGCATGACGTACCAGAGATTGATGCCGTGCGGCCGGACGCTCTCGATCACGCCGAGCGCCCGGTCCCGGTCGCCCATGCGCAGGTAGGCGAGCGCGATCCACTGACCGGCCGTGTAGTCTGGGTGGGCAGGATCCGGCAGCTGGGCAATGACCCGGCTCAGCCGCGCGCGGGCCGCGACCGTGTCGCCGTCGAGGGCCTCGAGCGTGGCGACCAGGGGCTCGCTCGAGACGATGTAGTCCACCGGACGCGTACGCACGGAGGCTGCG
>PMIK01000290.1 GCA_003157095.1 Gemmatimonadota bacterium
ACGAGGATCAACAGCGCCCCCGCCGCCAACTGGCCATCGATCGCCGCCTGCATCCACCCGTAGCCGCCCGCCATCACCTGCGGCGCGACGAGCGCGATGAGCCCGACGGCAAGCCCGCCTATGGCCGGCTTGAGGAACGCCGGCACCCGGAGTCGCCGGAACAGGTCCCGCACGCCGTAGAAGACCACGGGTTCGAGCACCGCCACGAGCCCTGCGGCGACCCCCAGCACCACAAACCACCCGTGATCCAGGAGATGGGGGAGCGAGAGGCCCGTCGGGACGCGGAACAGCGGCTGCCAGCCGGAGAACAGGCCGTTCACCGCGTAGGCGACCACCGACGAAAGGATCGTGTAGAGGAGCGCGTCGGACTCGAACTCCACATCCGAGTAGAGCACCTCGACGGCGAACAGCGCCGTCCCGATGGGAGAGCGGAAGATGGCCGAGAGTCCGGCCGCCATGCCGATGAGCATGAGCAGCCGCCGCTCCCGCTCCCCNNNCGGTGCCGTGCCCCTCCGCCTCCGGTGCCCACCGGGTCAGCATCCACCCCACCAGCAGGCCGCCCAAGGTGGTGGCGACCGGCACGAGCCACAGCCCGTGCGCGCCGACGATCGCGTACGGCAGGCCGCCCTCGTTGGGGAGCCCGGGCGGGCGGTAGCCGGCGATCTGTCCGAGGAAGAGCCAGTTGGCGAAATGGAGCAGCAGGTTGAAGACCTGCGCGGCGGCCGCCCCCGCGACGCCCAGGAGGAGCGTCTCGAAGATCAGCCGCCGTTGCGCAGGCTCGGTGGAGGCCGCCCCTGGCTTAGCCACAGTTGAAGGTCACTGCGTTTGTCGCGAACCTAGTTGGGATGTAAACTAGGCGCCAGTCCTCNNGTGTGCCGACCGCGTCTCGACGAAGTCGTCACGGCGGTTCTGCGCCCAGGCATCCTCGTCGTGCCCGGCAGCCAGCGGCCGTTCCTTGCCGAACGAGACGATGCTGATGCGATCCTCGGCGATGCCATGCTCCGTCAGCCACCGCTTGGCCGCCGCCGCCCGCCGCTCTCCCAGCGCCACGTTGTACTCGTCCGAGCCGCGCTCGTCGCAGTTGCCATCGATCTGCGCCACCACCTGCGGGTGCGCCTGGAGAATGGAGAGCTTCTGCTCGAGCAGATGGATGTCCGCCGGCATCAGGTTCGCCACGTTGTAGTCGAAGTGCACACGCTCCGCCATCAGCGTCGCATCCGACGCGTCGAGGCCGGTGTTCGTCACGTCCTTGGACGCATCCGCCGTCTCGCGCATCACCTCGGAACGCACCGAGTCCGCATGCGACTCTGCTCGCTGCGCCCTGGCCATCGAGTCCGCCCGCGCCATCCCCAGCATCGAGTCACGATGCATCTGCTGGCGACGTGCTACGTCCGCCGCCGTCGGCTGCGCCGGCGGCTGCGGCGCCACGGCGACGGGCTTGGGGTTCCTGCTGCACGCCGCCAGAACCGCAACCACTGCCACCGCGGCCGTTCCACCTACCCTCCGGTTCATCTACTTCCTCCTGAAACGAGAGTTGTCGGTCACCCTACTGCCCCGTGTCCGGCGCGAGCGCTTCGCGCCGTGGCGCCGGACGCCCTCCTCCTCGAACAACATCAGCGGCGCCAGCGACGGCACGCCCAGTTCGTCCGTCAACCGCTCGAACCGGCTCGTGAACCCGACCTGGCGTGCAGCCACTGGTCTGCGGACAATGATCCAGAACCCGCCATGGCACGCTCACGCCCCGGGCTCGACGCCATATTAGTTGGGATGTTAACTACACGCCAGAGGGGGGCGGAGTTCCGCCGCGGCCCAAGGCAACGCCGGCCGGGCCACGGCGGCAGATCAGCGGCGGCGCCCGCCCTTCCGGCGCCGGGCTGGCGCCGCGGCGCGACCGCGCGCCTCGTCCTCGAACAGCATGGCGGGCCTGAGCGACTGGATTCCGAGCTCGGTGGTGAAGCGCTCGAACAGGCGGGCGAAGCCGGCCAGGTCGGCCCGGTCGAACCTCTCCAGCGCCGCCACCAGGCGGGATTGGGCGGAATCGGGGACCCGCGCCAGTGCCCGGCGGCCCGCGACCGTCAGCGTCAGGACGATGCCGCGCCGGTCCGCCGCCGAGCGCTGGCGCCGCACGAAACCGCGCGAGACCAAGCGGCTGACGACCACCGACACCGAGCTCTTGTGGGTCATCGTGCGGCCGGCGAGGTCGTTGAGCGACAACGCCGGAGCGTCGGCCAGCTGCTGCAGCACGAAGTGCTGTGCGCCGCTGATGCTCAGCACTTCCTCGGCTACCATCGCCGCGGCCCGGAACGCCCGGACGGTGCGGCGCAGCGAGTTGAGCACCGACGCGACGTGCTCGGCCGTCTCGGGGCGCCCCGGACGCGTATTGGCGGGGGGATTCATTCGCACCACCTTGACCGCGGCATGGCCGCCCTCCATTATAGTTGGGACATTGACTATACGGGGTCTCCGCCCCGCACGGTCCAAAACTCGTTCGGCAACCCGCGAAGCTCAAGCAGGGCGGCCGCCGGCCGCCCCCCGAGCGGGGCGCACGGCCGAACCGGGTGACGAACGTTCAACCTGAAGGGGGGGCGCCGTGCGCAACACCAGGGGCTTCACGCTGATCGAGCTTCTGATCGTGGTGGTCATCATCGGCATTCTGGCCGCCATCGCGATTCCGAAGTTCGCCAACACGAAGGAGAAGGCATACATCNNCGACCTGCGCAACCTGGTGACCGCCCAGGAGGCCTACTTCGCCGACAACGTGACCTACGCCACGGTTCGCACCAACCTGAACTACAACCAGTCGGCGGGGAATACCGTGACGATCGTGTCCGCGACGGGCACGGGCTGGAGCGCGACGTCGAAGAACAACGCGACGGCGAAGACCTGCGGGATCTTCGTGGGCAACGCGACGCCGCCGATCACGGGCCAGATCGAAGGCGCCCCCACCTGCCTGTAGCCTGGGCGGCGGCGAAGAGCCGCGGAGTTGCACTGTCAGTGCGGTCAGAACAACCAGAGGGGCGCACCGAGCACCGGCGCGCCCTTCCTGCGTACTTGTCCCCGCCAACCACCGCAGGCCTGGACGGCCGTCACTCGGCCTTCAGCCGGTAGCCGACTCCCGGTTCCGTCAGGAGGAGCTTCGGCCGGGAGGGGTCGTCCTCCAGCTTGTGGCGGAGCTGCGTCATGTATACCCGGACGTAGTGGGTGTGCTCCACGGCGTTGGGGCCCCACACGTCCTTGAGCAGCTGGCGATGGGTGATGACCCGGCCGGCGTGCCGGATCAGCGTGGTGAGGAGCTTGTACTCGATCGGGGTGAGATGGACCTCGGCGCCGCCCCGGAACACCAGCCGCGCACCCAGGTCCACGCGCAGGTCGCCGAGGGTGAAGACCGGCTCGCCGCCGTCGTCCGCGGCGGAGTGGCGCAGCGCGACGCGAAGGCGGGCCAGCAACTCGCCCATACCGAAGGGCTTGGTGAGGTAGTCGTCGGCGCCGGCATCGAGCGCGGCGATCTTGTCCTGCTCCCTGCCCCGCGCCGAGATCACGATGATGGGGATGCGGCACCACTCGCGGAGCTGCCGGGTCACCTCGATCCCGTCCAGATCCGGGAGCCCCAAGTCAAGCAGGATCACGTCGGGGTTGCGGCCGCTCGCCTGCGCGAGCCCTTCGCGCGCGGTGACGGCCTCCAC
>PMIK01000288.1 GCA_003157095.1 Gemmatimonadota bacterium
TGAAGTCCACCGGCTTCTGGATGTAGCTGTTGACGCCGAGCCGGTACCCAACCACGAGGTCCCGCTCCTCCTTGGACGAGGTGAGGATGACCACCGGCAGCGCGTGGGTACGGGGATCCTCCCTCAGCTGCCGGAGCACCTCGAGGCCGTCCACCTTGGGGAGCTTGAGGTCGAGGAGCACCAGCCTGGGCAGAGGCAGACCACGGCGGTCGGAGTAGGCCGCTCGACAGAAGAGGAAGTCCAGGGCCTCCTCGCCGTCGTGCGCCACATGGATCCGGTTTGCGATGTGGTCCTGTCGCAGGGCCCGGAGCGTCAACTCGACGTCGGATGGGTTGTCTTCGACGAAGAGGATTTCGATTGCGTCGGGACTCATTGCTCGCCTCCAATGGCGGGGAGCGTGAAGTGGAACGTGGAGCCCTTGTCCACCTCGGACTCCGCCCATACACGCCCGCCATGCTTGTGGATGATGCGCTGGACGATCGCCAGGCCGATGCCGGTACCCTCGAAGTCCTCCTGGCGGTGCAGTCGCTGGAAGACGGTGAACAGCTTGTCCGCGTACTTCATGCTGAAGCCCACGCCGTTGTCGCGGACCCACAACTCCGGGCACCCGTCCGCGGTGGCGGACCCCACCTCGATGACGGCGTTTTCGCGGGGCCGGGTGAACTTGATCGCGTTGGAGAGCAGGTTGGTGAAGACCTGGCGCATCATGATGGAGTCGCACTCCACCCACGGCAGTTGGCCGATATGCCACTCGATCCGGCGTCCCTCGACCGCCGGTTTCAAGTCCTCGATCGCTTCCTGAAGGACCTTGCCGAGCCCGATGGTTTGCCGCGCCAGCTCGCGCCGCCCGAGACGGGAGAAGCTGAGCAGCTCGTCTATCAGCTGGCCCATGAAGCGCGTGCCCTGGCGGACGCGCTCCAGGTAGTGGAGGGCCTGGTCGTCGAGCTTCGGCCCGTAGTCGTCCAGCAGGATCTTGGCGAAGCCGTCCGCCTGCCGCAGCGGGGCGCGGAGGTCGTGCGAAACCGAGTAGGTGAAGGCCTCCAGCTCGGAGTTGATCGCGTTCAGCTCGGCCGTCCGCTCCCCGACGCGGCGCTCCAGGCCCTCGTTCAGGCGGGAGACCTCGTCCTTGGCCGCGGTCAACCCGGCCAGCGCCTTCCTGAGCTGCTCCTCCGCACCCTTCTGATCCTCGATGTCGGTGCTCGTGCCGAACCACTTGACGACCCGACCTTCGCCGTCGCGCAGGGGAAGGGCGCGGGTCTTGAACCAGCGGTGGACGCCGTCGTTTCGCCGGATCCGAAACTCGGCATCGAACACGGAACCTGAGGCGGCCGCGGCGTTCCACACGGCGACGGTCGGGTCTCGGTCGTCGGGGTGCACTTGTTCCAGCCAGCGGAATCCCAATTGCTCTGCCTCGGGAATCCCGGTGTATGCCACCCACTGGGGGCTGAGATAGTCGCACGTGCCGTCGTCCCCCCGACACGTCCAGATCAACTGCGGCAGCGATTCCGTCAACTCACGCAGGCGCGTCTCGCTCTCGCGCAGTGCCTCGTGCGACTTCCGGCGTTCGGTGATGTCCGTGACGGCGCCGATCCACCGGCGCGGCTCGCCCAACTCGTCCCGCAGCGCGGTCCCGCGCGCCGACCACCAACGCCACCCGCCGTCCCTGGCCGCGATGCGGTATTCGAGGGCGTACGGGACCGCGCCCTTGAGCTGGCCGTCAATGGCTGCCGATACCCTCGGCAGGTCGTCCGGGTGGAGCGTCGCCGCCCACGCGTCGAGGGTCCTCGGGAATCCTCCCGCCGGATACCCCATCAGGCTGTCCACGTCGCCGTACCATATGAGGGCGGTCTTCAGGTCCCACTCGTACACCACATCCGACACGCTCTCGGCGGCGAGGCGGAACCGCTCCTCATTCGCGCGTAACGCCTCCTGCGCCCGCTTGCGCTCGNNGTCTCCATGATCCTCGCGTCGTCGGCCCAGTACTTCTCGGCGAGGTCCTTGGGGAAGAGATCGGAATCCACCTTGCCCACTACATCCGCGGGTCGAATGCCGAAGTCGCGCGCCAAGGGCTCGTTGATCAAGAGCCATTTGTGAGCCCTGTCCTTCGTGAAGACCTTCTCCGGAATGTTCTCCGCGAGCGTCCTCCACTGGGCCCCGCTTTCCCGGGCAGCGATCAACGACCGGTCCAGCTTGTCGCCCACGGTGCGAGCCAGGGGCACCACCACCGCGGCCACGCAGCATGCCACCAGCAGCGCCGACACCGCGGAGGCCAGGGCTGGATTGGCGCCCGCCAGCACCCGCGTCGTGACCCAGTTCGCCACGAGCGGCGCCCCGATCGTGACCGGGAGGAACCGGCGCAGGAGAATCGCGCGCGCCGANNGGCGACGACGGCCGCCGTGCCGAGAAGAAGGAAGCCGAGGCCGGCGGGCAGCGCGACGAGCCGGGGATAGTCCTGAAAGAGCAGCGGCGCCGCATAGGCATAGCCGAGGCACACAATGCCGCCCATGACGGCAGCCACGAACGCTGTGAGGCCGGCATAGCGCCGGGCGTTGCCGCCGGCGAACAGGAGCAGGGCCACGCTGAGCAGCGCCACA
>PMIK01000218.1 GCA_003157095.1 Gemmatimonadota bacterium
CTCCTGGCCTACATGTAAACGCAGCCCGGCAAGAAATTGCTGTTCATGGGCGGTGAAATCGCCCAGGGTGCGGAGTGGAGCCACGAGTCCAGCCTGGACTGGCACCTGCTACAGTACGCGCCGCACCAGGGGGTGCAGCGGCTCACCCGCGACTTGAACCGCCTGCTCCGGGATGAGCCCGCGCTCCACGAGCTGGACGCCGACCCAGCCGGGTACGAGTGGATTGACGCCAACGACTCCGACAACTCGGTCCTGACCTACCTGCGCAAGAGCCGCGACCAGAAGAGCGTGATCCTGGTGGCGTGCAACTTCACGCCCGTCCCGCGTCAGACCTACCGTGTGGGGGCGCCGCGCGCGGGTTTCTGGCGCGAGGTGCTCAATAGCGACGCCGCGGAGTACGGAGGGAGTGGCCTCGGCAACCTGGGTGGTCTGAGCACGAACCCTGTTCCGTGCCACGGGCGCCCGCGGTCACTCGACCTGGTTCTGCCGCCCCTGTCGGTGGTGGCCCTGAGGCACGAGTCCGCGTAAGCTGCGCGCGGTAGAGGCACAGGCACGCGGCGCTACTGCGCGAGGCCGAGCTGCCTCATGGAGGACCTCGCGTCCGTCGCGTGGATGCCCCGTCCGGCTCCCTCGGGAGCCCTCTAGCGCGGGAGGCTTCCGAGGGTTGGAAACAGCTCTCTGAGGCCGTTGGCGGCCATCTCTACGGCGAGGGCCGCGAGCAGCAGCCCCATCATCCGGGTCAGGACGTTGATGCCGGTCTTGCCCAGGCGAGTGCCGATGGGCGCCGCCATTCTCAGAGCCAGCCACGTACCACCGCCAACCAGGGCCGCGATGGCGGCGAGCACGAGATAGTTCATGACGGAGGCCCTGATGTGCCCATAGACGATCATGGCGCCGATCGCCCCGGGCCCTGCCAGGAGGGGGGTAGCCATCGGTACGACGGCGATGTCCGGTTTCTCCGCGGCCGCACTCGCTTCTTCGCTGGTCTGGCGCGCGCCGCCGGGGATGGCCCGCATCATGCCGAGTGCCATGAGCAGAATGAGCAGGCCTCCCGCGACTCGGAACGCCGGAATGCTGACACCCAGGAGCGCGAGGACCGGACCCCCGATAGCCAGCGCCCCGAGTAGAATGGTCGTGGTTGCGAGCGCGATCCGCTGGACGGTCCTGCGGTGCTCCGCAGGAGAGTAGCTCGGCGTGAGGCTGAGATAAACCGGTATCGCCCCGATCGGGTCAATGAGCACGAAGAGCGCGATGCACGCCTTCAGATACTCGCCCATAGCCCCTGAGCTAAGCATGGTCGGCTGCCTTCAAGGTCGGCATCTCACAGGTGTGCACCCTCGTCGCTACCCTTTCAAGGCCGCCAGCAGCCCCTCGCGCAGGCTCCGCCAGAAGAACGCCGGGAGGGTTTCGCTCGACGCAAAGACGTGCGTGATCGGGCCGCGGCGCGGAGGCTTCCTCCCTTCGGGATTGGCTCCGTTCACCTGGCTTCTGGCCACGATGGACGCCAGCCCGCGCGCCGCGCCGCCGAAGATCCCATGCGCCGCCAGGATGCCGGTGGATCCGTGGCCCGTCACCTCGATGGACAGGTCGGTGTAGCGCGGCGTCAGCGATCCGCGCGCGACGCCGTTGTGCACCGCAGCGCCGAAGCTGATGCCCTCTACGTGACCGCGGGTGATTCTCCAGTTGTCGAGGCGCTCGATGACCTGGTTGAACGCCATGGCCGGCATCGGGCCGAGCGTCCCGCTGAAGCCCATGTCGAATGCGGGGGCATCGAGCGGTACCCCAATCCGTACGTCGAGCCGGCCGGCCTGCAGCAGCTCCGCCGTGGCCACGAAGATCATCGAGTCCCCGTCCGCTTGCCGGCCATCAACATGAGTCACCGGCGCGGCCGTGGCCTCGATGCGGGTGAAGGTCAGGACACCGGGCCCCGCCTGATTGTCGTCCAGCTCGCGATACTCGACCGCCCCCTGGTGCACCACGACCGAATCCACGTTTACCGATTGCCCCAGGTCGGCGATCCACCGCTGTGGTGTGCGATGCTGTGAGGTGCGGGCGGGGCCTCGCGCATCGCTGGTGATCTTCACGTGGAGGGAGTCCACCGTCAGGCGTCGCGCACGCATGCCCGACCCGAGCGCCATGGCGCCGAAATCCACGCCCTGCATCCGCACGCGCGCGCCGCTGACCAGAATCACGTCGGGTCGGAAGGAACCTCGCCGCTCGAATTCCGCCACCGGCACCGACGGCGCGAACCCGAGGCCCTCGGCGTCGAGCGTTGAGTCGGTGAGGCTCGCCCGGAAGTGAGCGACGCGCGCCGCCGTGAAGCTGTCGGGGCGCACCACGAAGCTGTCCACGGCGAGCTCGACGACCCGGCTGTACAGGGGCCGGCTGGCCGCCGCGCTGTCGGCAGGATCAATCGCGAAGTCCACCATGCTCCACCGCGCCCGCTCGAACGCGAGGCGGGTCTCCCCGCCGCCCGCATGGGGGATCCGAAGGTCAAAGGCGAGGTTCGGAAAGGCCACTCGGGTGATTCTCACCCGCGGCACGCCCGCGGGCGCGGTCGGCACCGTTGAGGGCACCGGGTTGGGCGCTATCGCCGCCCCCTGAGGGGCGCGGTTCCCGGTGATCGCGACGCTGCCCTTGCGGCAGCGGAACGACCCGGCCACGAAGCCGCGGCCGAGAACCAGGGCCACCATGTGCACGCCGCTCAACGTGCAGCGGTCGAACGTCACGTTCAGGTCGAGCAGCGGCGGCACGCGTTGCGCGTTCACGCCGGCGTTCGTCGTCAACCGGACCGAATCCACCGCAACCCGGCGCAGCAGCCAGTTCAGCCGCACCCTTCCCAGATCGAGCCGGTAGACGCCCCCGGACTGCTGCGCGACGGCCGCCACCGCCCAGTTGCGGAGCAGGCCCTTGACGATGCCCGACGCACGCCACCCAACTACCCCCAGCAGGACGGCCGCGAGTACGCCCAGCACCACCAGACCTCGCACGACGGCCGCCCGACGGCGACGCGGGTGCCGTGGATTGCGATCAGCTGCCCCGGCTGCGACTCCTCGACGCGCGCTCATGTCCCTGCCTCGATTGGGGGTCATCACCAGCTTGATATTGCACCGAATCTGGAGCGGAGTGAACCCTCGGGCTGGACGGCCAAGGCGGATGCTCAGCGGTGTCCGTGAGCGACCGGGAGCCGCTTGCTATACATTCCTCCGATCCGTTCGCCGAGGAGAGTGCACTTGCCCAAGCCCATCACGATGTTCAATCTGGTACGATTCAGAACGCCCCTTGAGGCCTCGGAGGCGGTTGCCAGCCTTCAGGCCTTTCTCGTGACACCCATCGGGGCCTTCACGCGAAAGGCGATCCCGGCTGTCGTGCTTCGCCTCGATCCCATCCGCGGCGATCCGGTGCTGTATCTCAGCGATGGTGCTCTCAGCGCAGCCAACCAGGCCAGGATCTACCTGCCGCCGACTTCGGAACGCCTCCCGCGCAGGGCGGTTCCCACCAACCATAGCCCCGTACGCTTCACCCGACGGGTGCCCCTCGGCTGACGGGTCGCTGACGCTCCGGCGTTTCGTTGGCCGGTTCTCTGTTTGAAGTGTTACCTGTGTACCCGTTCTGTACCGTTCGGGAGGAGTTCGCCATGCCGACGTACGACTACAGGTGCGAGAAGTGCCGGAAGCGGTTCTCGGTGGTGCAGCGGATCAGCGAGCACACCAGCCGGGCGCCGGCCTGCCCGAAGTGCAAGTCCCGCAGCACTCGGCAGCTGCCTTCAATCTTCTTCGCCACGACGGCAAAGAAGAGCTGACGACGCGGCGCTGACTCCGTGTCCTGGGCGCCTGGGTTGCTGCGGCGTGTCGTTCTGACGTCCTCCCGAATGGAAGCACGGCCCCGAGGCAGTCGGGGCCGTGCTCGCATGAGTGACCGCGAAGCGGCGGGAAACAACCCGCGCCGCGGTAACGACGCTCAGGGCTTCTGTTCGTTGGCCGTGGGGAAGGCCGGCGGCTGCGCGCCCCCGTACTTCTCGTCGGTGTACTCGCTCGCCCAGAAGTCGGGCGGGCCTTCGCTGTCCAGCACCTTGTTGCTCACCGGCTTCAGTCCGCGCTTGAGATAGGCGGCCATGTCCCACAGCTCCTGCTCCGGCATGTAGCGCCACGCAGTCCAGGGCATGGGCACCGCGAGATAGTGCGGGTGCTCCGGGAAGTTCCCCTGGCCCGGCGTCCGCGAGGTGATTACGACGTCCGGCGTGTCTTCCGGCCGCAGGCCGTAGCGCAGCGCGTTGAAGATCTGCCGCTCGGTGAACCGGCCCAGTCCGGTGCCGTTGTCGGGCGTGAGGTTCCGCGGGCGGGTGGTGAAGGGGCCGATCTTGAACTCCATCTCGGGGCTGGTCACGCCGGCCAGCCAGCCCTGGGCTGCGGGATTGGTGCCGCCGTGACAGCCGGCGCAGTCGTGCGTGATGACCGAGTACCGGCCGCGGAGCACGTCGCCCCGCCGCGGGGCCGCGGGGGCCGCACCGGCGCGCGGGGCGGCCGGCGAGCGGGTCCACGCCGCGATCACTACCACCAGGATCAGCACCGACGCCACGAGTCCAGCGAACCGTGACGTGTTGCGCCACACATTCCTCATCAGCTACCTCCGCGTTGGGGTGACTTCGAGTATGCCCATCATGCCATGGTCCTCGTGATCGAGGATGTGGCAGTGGTACATCCATTTGCCGGGGTAGTCGTCGAACCGCACCACGAAGCGCGCGGACTCGTGCCCGCGGACGTCCATCATGTCCTTCCAGGCGCGGAACGGCTCGGGCACGCCGTTGCGGTCCAGGATCTGGAACTGGAAGCCGTGGAGGTGGAAGGGGTGGTCCATCCCGACCACGTTCTCGACCTGCCAGATCTCGGTGGCGCCGAGCCGAGCGCGCTCGTCCACCCGGTTCATGTCCATCTTCCTGCCGTTGATCAGGCCCTGGCTGAACACGATGTAACGGTGGGCCGTGGCTCGGCTTGTATCGAGCGCCGGCACCGCGCGCAGGCGGCTGGGCAGCGCCGGGGGCGTGACCGGAGCGGAGTCGCTGTACTGCAGCGCGAGCAGATCGCGCGGCACGTTCCAGCCCGCGGGCCGGGTGTGCGGGTCGTAGCGGTCGTAGGCCAGCGTCTGCAGCACGGCGCGGCTCCCCGGCGCGCCGGTGCCGCGCACCAGCAACTCGATGCGCTCACCCGTTGCCAGCACGATTTCCTTCACCGGCACCGGGCGCTCGAAGAGTCCGCCGTCGCTGCCCACGTACAGGAACTCGTGCCCGGCGAGCGCGAGGCGGTAGATACGCGCCGCCGACGCGTTGATGAGCCGCCACCGCTGGACCTCGCCCGCCCGGATCGGGATCGTGGGCATGACCCGGCCGTTCACGAACAGGACGGGCCCCTCGCGCCCGTTCTCCTCGTCAATCCGCCCCTGCGGGGAGTCGGGGGGCGGGAAGTCCACTTCGCCCGCGGGCGTGAAGCGGTTGTCCGAGAGCACCAGCACCTGCTCGGGGATCCCCGCCAGCGGGTCGTCGGCGGCGCGTATGACGATGGCGCCGTACAGCCCCTTGGCGATCTGGTAGCCGGTGCGATGGTCGGGATGCGGGTGATACCAGTAGGTGCCGGCCGAGCCCGGCAGGATGGTGAACTTGTAGTCGTACGAGGCGCCCGCCGGGATGGGGCGCATCGGGCTGCCGTCCGCCGAGGCGGGAATGTGCAGGCCGTGCCAGTGGATGGTGGTCGGCTCGGCGAGATGGTTGTGCACGTGGACGACGACGTGGTCGCCTTCGCGGAACTCCAGCGTGGGACCGGGCACCTGGCCGTTGAACGCGAAGGCGTCGCACGTGTCGCCGGGCGCCAGCGACAGCCGGGCCGGCGCGACGGTCAGCGTCAGCTCGACGGTGCGCGGCGCGGGGCGTTCCTGGGCGCACGCAACGCCGGACGCAGCGAACGACGCTAGCAGCGCGGCGAACGACGAGAGTCGGCGCAGGCGCCGTCTCGATGCCATGAGCTATCTCCGACAGGGATGCACGGGAATCTCCAGCAGGGCGGCAATTAGCCGCGCGGTCGCGTCGGTCAGACGAGCCTTTGTCGGTGGGGTTGCGCAGAAGTGTATCGCCCGGGGCGGAATCGGGCCAGTCCGGCGCCGGGGCAGCGGCGCTGAGAACACGAAGGGGAGGGGAAGGGCTCTGCTACCACACTCCCGGCATCGAGGAAGGCCTCCGCCATCCCGTAGCCGATTCCGGTTGCCCCGCCCGTGATCAGTACGGTATTCCCTGCGACGTCCATCCGCGGACGTCCTCCGTCATCGTCGTTCAGGATACCCGACCGTTTGCGCGAAGAGCACTCGCTGCTCGGCGCGCAGTTTCAGCTTCCTCATGAGGCCTATGCGGTCGCAGTTGTGAAACCAGGACGCCAGCTCTTGCGAGGCGGCGAACAGATACACGTTGCCGGCGATGAGTCCGGTGTCCACATGGTAGTACGACTTCTGAACCTCGGGGTCCTGAAGTCCCGGCTCCTGGAATCCTGCGGTGTGGGTGAGCCGGTGGATGTCCGCCACGTAGATGAACTGGACTGGAGCCTTCGTCACCATGCTCCTCTGGCCGCGGCCGATGGCCAGAGTGCGGAGGTCGCTCGCCACAACCGGAAGCAAGCGATGGTGTTGCGCGTCGAACAGATAGACGCCGCTCTCCATGGCGACATAGAGCTCAATCTCTTGTGAGTTGCTCGCCGACGCGGCGGTTATTCCCGGAGTCCCAAACGGGCCTTGGCGGCGATTGACCCCGCACGCCGCCCAGAGCAGGTTCGAGAGCAGTTGCAGCGGCAGTTTGCGGTCGCTGATTTCGCGAGTCGTCCGCCGTCGCCGGAGTGATTCGGGCAGCGACTTGCCGCCGCTGAGCTTGGGCGCAGGTAGCTCGACCGGCGAAGCGCCCGGTGATGAACTCGGCCGACGGCGAGTCGCGGTGTCTCGGGCCGTCGGTCCGCGTGTCGTCTGAGGCATCTGGTCCTCTCCTCAATTCTCGCGGAAAGCATGGGAAGTCACGAAGCCGGATCGGTTCCCCCGGCGTGATTCTATATGGGGCAGTTCTCGGAGGGAAAGGTGGCTGGGATTGCGAGCGTGAGAAGGAGGACCCGCGGCTGGAACACTCTTACTCCGCCACCGTGTCCGGCACGGAAGCGGTGGACGGCCGGAACTGCTGGGTCCTCGATCTGACGGCCAAGGTGGAGGGCCTCGCCTATCACACCCGGCGGGTGTGGGTGGACAGCGAGCGGTTCGTGCCGCTGCGGGAAGACCTGTTTGCGAAGAGCGGGCGACTGCTGAAGACGATCCGCCTGGGCGACGTCAGGCCGGTCGAGGGGCGCTGGGTCCCGATGCACGCCCTGTACCGCGACGTGCTGAAGGACGGAGAGGGGACCGAGTTCGTCATCACCTCGGTGGATTTCAATGCCGCGACTCCGGACTACCTGTTCTCCAAGGCGGCGTTGAGGAAGTAGGCGGCGCTAGGCGCTCATCGCCCCCTGCGGCCCGCGACGAGTCCCCGATCCTCGAGCAGCGGCTCCACCACCGGATCGCGCCCGCGGAATGCCCGGTACAACACGCTCATGTCGCCGGAGCCCCCGCGCGCCAGGATCATGTCGCGGAAGCGCTGGCCGTTNNTGCTCGGTGAACCAGGCATACGCGTCGTCGTCTATCAACTCGCTCCACAGGTACGCGTAGTAGTTCGCGTCGTAGCCGCCGTCCCAGATGTGCGCGAAGTAATTGGTCCGGTAGCGGGGCGGCACCTCCGGCACGTCCAC
>PMIK01000276.1 GCA_003157095.1 Gemmatimonadota bacterium
TGGTGGTGCCGAACTTCGAGCAGCTCGAGCGGTGGGCCGCCTACAAGCGGCTCGCCTTCGTCACCCATCGCGGGCTTCTCAAGCTCCCCGAGGTGCACGCCAAGATGGAGCGCGAGGTGGGCAAGATGCTCACGGAGCTGGCGAAGTACGAGACGCCGAAGAAGATCCTGCTGCTCGAGCACGACTTCTCGATCGAGAACGGCGACCTCACCCCCACGCTCAAGGTGCGCCGGCGCATCGTGGAGAAGAAATACCAGCGGCAGATTGACGCGCTGTACGCCGACGACGCGCCGGTGATGGTGGACTAGCCCGGCCGCTTCTCTCCCACCAGCAGGCCGGCGCCGCGCGCCAGCTCCGTGAGGCCCTGGGAGCTGGCGCGCTCGTCTTCCGCCACCAGCCGGAGGCCCGGCAGGAGCACGCGCACCGCCTCGGCGAGCCACGGCGGGGCGGCGCAATCGGCGCCGAGGGCCACGGCACGGAGGTGGGAGGACTTGAACGGGAGCCCGCGCGGGGATACCAGCACCGACAGCATCGCCCCGGGGACGACCCCCGCCGGTGGATTCACCGCCACGAAGTGGACGCCCGGGATCAGGGCCACCATCTCCTCACCGAAGCGGGCCGCGCGCCCCACCAGCGCCGCGTAGCCCCCGGGGCCGTCGAGGTTGAGGAAGGCCGCCAGGCCGGAGGCATCGTAGCCGGGCGCCGGCGGAGCCGAGGCGCCTGCGGCCGGGCCGCGTGCCTCGCCCGGCGCGCCGAAATACGCCACGCCGTCCACGATCGGGAATTCGGCCTGGCACTCGGGGCAGCCGACGACGCCGCGCACGATGCGGCGGCCGTCCATCGTGATCGGCGCCGCCACCAGGTAGGACTCCGCGTGGTCGCGCGGGCAGCGCAGGATCTCGGTGAGCTCTATGAACAAGAGTCGCAGAGTTGCATCGCCTACGGCCTGAACTCAACCCAGGTGACCCTCCCGGCCTCGACCCGCACGTGCTTGATGACGTTCCTGCCATTGATCGTGACGCCGAGGTCGTACTCGCCGGGCGGGACGTCGCCGACCGCGAAGTGCTCGTGGTACAGCGGGTCCGGGTGCGCCTTGTCGCCGTACGTTTCCGCATAGGCGAACGGCGTCTCCTGCGGCTCCGGCTTCACCAGGCCATACACCCGGGCCTGCGGCACCGGACGGCCGGCGGCATCCCACACCTGGCCCGCGACCACACCGGTCTGCGGCAGCGGCTCGATCCACAGCTCGGGGTTGGCCGTGTACGCCGGATAACGTTGCGCCGAATCCACGATCGCCTGCACCCGGTCGGTCGGCGCGACGTGCACCTCGAGATGCAGGTGCTCGTTGGTGGCGCGGCCGGTGTTCCCCACCTGGGAAATCACCTGCCCGCGCGCGACGTGCTGGCCGACGGAGACGAGCAGGCGCGAGTTGTGGTAGTAGGTCGAGAACAGGTGCATCGGACTGCCNNGACGGAGACGAGCAGTCGTGAGTTGTGGTAGTACGTCGAGAAGATCTGCATCGGCTTGCCGTCCACCGTGACCGTCGTGTCGTGCCGGATGGCCACGGTCAGCGCGCCCCGCTCCGCCGGTCCGGCCCACACCACCACGCCCGATCCGATCGCGTGGACCGCGGTCCCGCGCGGGTCGTTGAACTCGACCCCCTGATGCTGCTGGAAGTTGCCGCCCATCGTCGAGCCGTAGCGGTAGGTCTGGTCGATGTACGGCTGGTCCGCGAGCGCGATCGGGCGACCGAACAACGAGTGACGCAGCGGCTCGGGTGGGCGCACGCCGGAGGTGTCGCCGGTGGCGAGGCACGCCGCGGGCTGCGCGCCGAGCAAGCCGCACGCGGTCCCGAAGATCGTGTCGCCAGGCGCGTCGGGCGGGGGTGGGAGAACGGAGTAGACGTCACGCGAGCGCGCGGTGGCGCCGGGCGTCCACATCACGAGACCCAGCCTGGTGCTCAGGAACGCCCCCGTGCTCGTGGCCCCGCCGCACATCAGACGGTCGCATCCGGCCAGAGCCCGCACCGCCCGGCCCGCGGGCGGCGCATCGCGCATCAGCAGGGTCGAGCACTGCCAGTAGGCCTTGACCTTCCGGCGCTTGGGGTGGACGCTGCCGGGGCACCGCTCGCCGCCCAGCATGAGCGGGACGACCGCCTTCTCCCCCGTCACGACGAAGATCGCGCGGACCCGCGCGCCGAGCGCCGGGACGGGCGAGGGATCGGCGCGCTGCGAGGCGCCGCCGAGCCGCCAGCGTACGACGCCCCGCAGCGTCGAGACCCACAACCCCGCATCACGGGCGGGCGCGATGGTGAGGACGTAGGCGCTGGGCAGTGCACCGGCCCCAGTGTCGGACACCGCGCCCCATGTGACGCCCTGATCGGCGGTGTACCTGATCCCGTCGGCGGTGGCGACGTACAGCGTCTCCCCCCGGAACACCAGCCCGTTCGGGGCGACGTACTGCCATTGGGGCCCGAGGGCGCGGTAGTCCCAGTTCTGCCAGGTGCGCCCGCCGTTGGTGGAGAATCCCCAGCCGTTGCCGACCGTGCCGTACCCGGCGGTACCGCGCGGACCGAACGCGAGGGCGTGTACGTAGTCAAAGGAGATGCTGCGGCCGCCGGAGTCGGCGCGGAGGTTCTCCCACGCCTGCGCCCCCGGCCTCAGGACGTAGATGCCTTCCCCGTAGGTCCCGGCCCAGATGGCCCCGTCCGGAGAACGGGCCAGCGCCAGGATGGGCACGCCCCACCCGCTGGAGTCGGGCAGCGGCGGCAGGTGCGGCGCACTCTGGGCGAGCGCCCCGGGGGCCAACGCCAGCGTCGTCAAGAGCAGCCGCAACGATCGCACTAGTTCCTCGGCTCGATGTGCAGTTCGGGGATAGCCACCTGATCGCGGCGCGTGGCGACGAACAGCACCGCCTCCGCGACGTCTCCCGCTTTGAGCATCTGCGCGCGCTTGGTGAAGCCCGGCGTCCCGTCGGGATCCACCGAGTCCCAGATCGCCGTGTCCACCGGCCCGGGCGAGAGCAGGGTCGCGCGGACGCCGGTGCCCCGCAGCTCCTTGGCGAGCACGGCGTGCATGCCTCTGAGGCCCGACTTCGCGGCGCCGTAGGCGGCGTTCCCCGGGAACGCCTCGTGATCCGACACCGACCCGATGGTCACGAGCAAGCCCCGTCCCCGCCCCACCATCGCGGGCAGGAACGCCCGCAGCACCAGGAACGGCGCCACCAGGTTGCCGGCCAACTGGGCGCCGAATGCCTCGGGCGTCGTCTCGGCGAGCGGGCTGATCAGGAAGACCCCCGCCGCGTTCACCAGAATGTCCGGGGCGCCTCGCGCGTCCAGAACCCGCCGCGCCATGCGTGCGACGGCACCGGCGTCCGCGACGTCGCAGGTGAGGTCGGTGCGCCCGTCGCCCTCCGTGTCGGCCAAGCTGCGCGCCAGCCGCACCACGTGGGCGCCCGCCGCCTGGAGTGCTTCGGCGATGGCGAGCCCGATGCCGCGCGACGCGCCGGAGACCACCGCGGTCCGGCCGGACAGGGGCGGCCCGCTCACCTGAGGCTGTACCCGCCCTGGACCAGCCGCAGGAACTCGTCGCGGGTGCGCGGGTCGTCGCGGAACGCGCCGCGCAGCGCCGACGTCACCGTCTTCGAGTGCTGCTTCTCCACCCCGCGCATCATCATGCAGAGGTGGTACGCCTCGATCACGACGCCCACGCCCGCGGGTTCGAGGGCGGCCTGCAGGGCCTCGGCGATCTGGTCGGTGAGGCGCTCCTGGACCTGGAGCCGGCGGGCGAAGATGTCCACCACCCGGGCCATCTTCGACAGCCCGACGATGCGGCCGTTCGGCAGGTAGGCCACGTGCGCGACGCCGAAGAACGGCAGCATGTGGTGCTCGCACATCGAGTACAGCTCGATGTCGCGGACCAGCACCATGCTCTCGTGCGGCTCCTCGAACATCGCCTCGCGGAGGACCTTGTCGGCGTCGAGGCAGCAGCCGCGGGTGAGCCAGCGCAGCGAGGCGGCCACGCGGTGCGGGGTCTTGAGGAGGCCCGGCCGCTGCGGGTCCTCGTCGAGGCGTCGCAGCATCTCCTCGATCAGTTCCTCGAACTGCGCCTTCGACAGGTCCACGTCAGCCTCCGGTGTACTCGACGAGGTTGCGCTCGGTCTCCCAGAGCACCACGCGGCACAGCCGTCCGCGGGGGATGGCGGGCGCCAGCTGGCCCCAGCACCAGATGACGATGTTCTCGGCGGTGGGAATCGTGCGGGCGAAATCCGGCACGTCGAGGTTCAGGTTCTTGTGATCGAGGCGGCGCAGGACCCGCTGCTCGATGATCTCCTTCAGCACCTGGATGTCGATGACGTACCCGGTGGCCGGGTCCACCTCGCCCGCGACCGAGACGTCAAGGTTGTAGTTGTGCCCGTGCGAGTTCGGGTTGGCGCACGGCCCGAAGACGCGCGCGTTCTCGGCGTCGGACCATGCCGGATTGAAGAGCCGGTGGGCGGCGTTGAAGTGGGCGCGCCGGGTGACGACGACCTGTGGGCTCATGCGCCGCTTGCTTGTTGAGGTGAGAGGCGACCGTTAACTTCGCGAGTCAAGAGAGATAATGCCCGGGCCCGCATGACAGTCAAGCCGCTGGGCGCCCTCGCCGGCGCCGTGGGCCGCGCGGCCGGCGGGGCCGTCACCCGCGGCCAGGCGGTCGGCGCCGTCGCGGTCTCAGCGCTGTGGACCTTCCCTTCGATCCTGCTGTCGGCCTTCCTCGTCGCCTGGGGCGCGGAGGCGGCGCAGTTCCTCATCTCGCAGGGCCTCGCGCTGGCGGCGCTGGCGTGGCTCCAGACGCTGCCCGAGTTCGCGGTCGAGGCGGTCATCGCGTGGGAAGCCGGGAAGGACCCGGGGCGGATGCACCTCGCCATTGCGAACCTCACCGGCGCGATCCGCCTGCTGGTCGGCCTCGCGTGGCCGATGATCTACTTCGTGGCCGCCTTCTTCGGGCGCAAGACGCGCGGCCGGCTCCCCACCATCACGCTGGACCGCGAGCACGCGATCGAGGTGATGGGGCTGCTGCCGCCGCTGCTCTACTTCACCGTCATCCTGCTCAAGCGCTCGATCTCGGTGGCGGACGCCGCGGTGCTGGTCGCGCTGTACCTCGCCTACCTGTGGTTCCTCCTCAAGGTGCCGCCGCACGCGGAGGAGGAGCTGGCCGACGCGCCCGCCGTCTCCCGCTGGGCCTACAACCTGGGTGGCGCGCGGCGCGTGGCGGCCATCATGGGCCTGTTCCTGCTCGGCGGGGTGCTGCTCTACCTCACCGCGGCGCCGTTCCTCGAGTCCATGCTCGGCATCGCGGCCGTGCTGGGGGTGAGCGACTTCGTCTTCGTGCAGTGGGTGGCGCCGTTCCTCTCGGAGTTCCCGGAGAAGCTCTCCGCCTTCTACTGGGCCAAGCGCGTGGACCGGGCGCCGATGGCGCTCATGAACATGGTCTCGAGCAACATCAACCAGTGGACGATCCTGGCGGCCATGATCCCGCTGGTCTTCGGCTGGTCGCACGCCTCGGCGGGCGGCGGCTGGATCGTCTTCCATTTCGACGCCGAGCAGCAGCTCGAGATCGCCCTCACGCTCGCGCAGTCGCTGGTCGCGATGCTGCTCCTGATGCGGATGAAGTTCGACTGGTGGGAAGCCACGGGGTTGTTCCTGCTGTGGCTAGTGCAGTTCGGCTGGCCTGGCACGCGAGAGGCCGTGGCGGGGCTCTACCTGGCGTGGGCCGCTGGAATGCTGGCCGGTGCCTTCTCCGGCCGGCGGCCTCTCCGAGCGCCGCGCGTCTTCCTGGAGGTGGTGCGCGAGAGCCGGGTGGGGCGCGCGCCAGAAAACGAATCGCCCCGGGCCTGAGCCCGGGGCGAAAGCACGGGAGCGAAGAGGGTTATTGAAGCCCGAGTCGAACCCCTGGCCCCGCACATCGGCTTCCGCCTACCCCACTGAAGGGGCCTGACGTGGACCGGCGCATATGGGACCACCATCGGACCTGTTGGCTCAATAACTAGTCTCTTCGCTCCACTTCCAATGCTCTGTGGCCAAGGTAGGATTCGTCTGGAAACGTGTCAAGAGCCGGAAGCACCAATTCGGAGGTGAGGACGCATGCAATATCGGCAGCTGGGCCGCACTGGCTACACAGTGTCGGAAATCGGGTTTGGCGCGTGGGGCGTCGGGGGCGCGATGTGGCAGGGCGGCGACGATGACACATCGCTCACCGCGCTCGATGCGGCGTTCGACCTCGGCGTCACCTTCGTGGACACGGCGTTCGCCTATGGCGACGGCCACAGCGAGCGGCTGGTGGGGAAGGCGGTCGCGCGGCGCGCCGAGCGCATCGTCATCGCGACCAAGATCCCGCCCGAGAACCGCCTGTGGCCGGCGCCCGCCGGGATTCCGCTGGCCAGTGTGTTCTCAGCGGACTACGTACGGCGCAGCGCGGAGACGAGCGCGCAGAATCTCGGCCGCCCGGTGGACCTGTTGCAGTTCCACGTGTGGCTCGACGAGTGGCTGCGGGAGGCGGAGTGGAAGAGAGTGGAGCGCGCGCTGGGCGCGCTCATCGCGGCCGGCACCGTGCGCCACGTCGGGATCTCGAACACGGAGCACGATCCCGACAGCGCACTCGAGGCAGTGCGGCACTGCGACCTGATCGAGTGCCTGCAGGTGATCTACAACATCTTCGACCAGGGGCCGGCGCGGCGACTGTTGCCGGCCTGCCTGGAGCGGCGGGTCGGCGTCATCGCGCGCGTGCCGTTCGACGAGGGCGGGCTCACCGGCGCGATCCGGCCCGGCGTCACCTTCCCGCCGGGCGACTGGCGGCACCGCTACTTTCGTGACGACCGTCCCGCCGAGGTGGCCGCGCGGGTGGCGAAGCTTCAGCCCGTGCTGCTTCAGGAGGCGCTGACCCTGCCGGAGGGCGCGCTGCGGTTCTGCCTGAGCCACGAGGCGGTCGCCACGGTCATCCCGGGGATGCGGACGCCGGAGCACGCGCGGGCCAACTGCGCCGTCAGCGACGGCCGCTTGCTGACGCCGGCGCTTCTCTCCGCGCTCAAGCAGCACGAGTGGAACAGGAATTTCTATGAGTGACGGATCAGTGGCCAGACGGCGAAGTACTGAAGTGGTTACCAGCNNTGGCAACTTCACTGAGGTCCGCAGTCTCCGAACTCGGAACGAGGTGTTAGACCTATGAACTGGTCGCTGGGATTGGGCGCGCTGTCCCTGGCCATCTGGATGGTGGGCACCTTCATCGTCCCCGTCCGGGCTGGCTGGATACACCTGTTCCTCGCCGCGGGCATGATCTTGCTCATCCGGAGGGTTGTGACGGGACGCCGCGCGTGGTAGCGTAGCGGCGTGCCCACGCCGCACGCCGGGACCTCCGCCGGTATAGCGGGCCGCGGGATGCGGCTCGCGGCGCTGGTCGCGCCCGCGATCCTCCTCGTGGCGCTGTTGCTGTACACGGTGCGCGAGGTCCTCTCGCCGCTGCTCGTGTTCGCGCTGCTGTGGGCGGCGCTCTGGCCCGAGCGGCGGAACCGGCACGTGGCGCGCCTGCTCGCCATCGCGACGGCGCTGATGACGCTCTGGCTCTTCTGGGCCGCCGGCTCCCTGGTGGCGCCGTTCGTCCTCGGCCTCGCTTTCGCCTATCTGCTCTCCCCCGCCGTCTCCTGGCTCGGCCGCCGCGGCGTGCCACGCTGGCTGGGGAGCCTGCTCGTGCTGCTGCCGTTCCTGGCCGCGCTGGTGGTGCTGATCGCGCTGTTGGTGCCCGCACTGGAACGGCAGGTGGTCCAGGTGGCGCAACAGCTCCCGGTGCTGTTCTCGCGGCTGGCGGACTGGCTCGACCGGCTGCGCTCCAGCTTCCTCGCGAGCAATCAGGGGTTGCTGACCGACGCGCAGGTCGCGAAGCTGCGGAGCCTTCAGCCGAGCGACCTGGTCGCGATCGTGCAGCAGCGCTGGCAGGACATCGCCAAGGGCGCTTGGGGCGGCATGGTCGGCATCGGCAGAGGCGTGAGACTCGCCCTGATGATCGTGGGCTACGTCGTGGTGACGCCGGTCGTCACGTACCACCTGCTGAATCACTGGGGGCAGATCACCGCGTGGCTCGGCAAGCTCGTGCCGCCGGCGCGGCGCGACGACGTGCTCGGCTTCGTGCGCGAGTACGATGGGCAGCTCGGCCACTTCGTGCGCGGCACGCTCACCGAGGCAACGCTGGTGGCGACGCTCACGGGCGTGGGACTCGCGCTGCTCGGCTTCCC
>PMIK01000104.1 GCA_003157095.1 Gemmatimonadota bacterium
CTGAGACCGTCAAGCCGCCTCGACCACGCCGCCTGCCCCCCCCGGTCCGCGACCGCGGTCGGTGGAGAGCATCGTCGGCGCCAAACCTGCTCATTGTGTTATGGGCGCAGCGCGATTACTATTGTCACAGCGATTTGTGTGGCAGTATGCATACACAGTTCTGGCGACACCTCAGAGGGCTGGCGCATTCGCCGGCCCTTTTGATTTGTCGAGATCGCATGCAAACGACGGCGTCCGCCGTAGCTTGCCGGAACACAGCCTATCGTGAGGGCACGATCACGAGAACACACAAGGAGCTGTACCGTATGCGTATCACCGGCAAAGTAAAGTGGTTCAACGACGCGAAGGGCTTCGGGTTCATCACACCGGAGAACGGCGAAAAGGACTGTTTCGTCCACCACTCGGCGATTCAAGCCGAGGGGTTCAAGAGTCTCGCCGAAGGAGACCGCGTTGAGTTCTCGGTTGTGCAGGGCCAGAAGGGCCCCGCGGCCGAGAACGTGGTCAAGCTCCCCGCCTAAGCGCCGGGAACCGACCAACGGGGGCACGGGCGTATGTCCCGCCGCCTCCACACGAAGCCCCGATCCGGCACACGCCGGGTCGGGGCTTCGTCATGGCCGGACTCGTCGAGGCGCAGTGCCGTTTGGGCGCCTCGGCCCGTCGTTCGACGCGGCCCGGGGCTCGGCTCCGCCGGCTACTCCTGCGGCGTATGCTCCGCAACCCCATGTGGCCGCTCCTCGGCGATGGCGCCGAGTGCGACCGCACCACGGGCCCCAGGCGAACGATCGGCCGCGCGTGAGCGTCCCCCGGGATCTAGCGGGCGTGCTCTTGGCTCGCGCGGCCTGTGCGATGGCGCCGGCCGCACCGTGGAAGCCGCAGCGTCCCGGTCAAGTTTGTATGCGAACTTGCCCGGCAGCCGTAGCGGGCTTCGCGCCACCCCTGCCGGTTGACCTCGCTTGCCCGGTGGCCCAGAGGCCGCGTGGCCCCGCTGGCGCTCCTGCCGCGGCGCCGCCGATACACCGCTTCCAAGGACTCGAACCGGCTTCCCGGGCACCAACGGCGCCGCGATGCGAGCGACTTCGTATACGAACACCCTTCACGGCCATCGCCAGCGCTGGTCACCGCGACAGCGCATGCCGCCGCCCTGGGCGTTCGATCCTTCAGCGTTCAGACGCGGGAGAGGTCCGAGGATGGGATCGAGGCGCTGCGGTCATCCTGGTGCTCCCGCTGAACCGATGGGCAGCATGTGGCCTCTGGCCGGGAGTGGGCCGCCGCTGCTCCGCCTGCCCCCCGCGCCGGCGCATGCCCATCATCGACTTTCTCACCGAGGTGGACGCGTTTCGCGCTTCGTACCAGTGCTGGGCGATGGCCCTCATCCGACTCCGGCCGCACGGTCGTGCTGGCGGACGCTCCGGCCGGCGGGATAAGCTTGCTGGTGCTCGATCCGTAATCGTAGTCGGCGGCTCAGACTCACCGGGGGGGCGTTGCGGAGCGCTGGCGCATTCAATGAACAACGGGCGGGACACGATCGTGGGGGGTGGCATGGATAGCTTCGCCGGTAGAGTGGCGGTCGTCACGGGTGCCGCGAGCGGCATCGGCCGCGCCCTCGCGGAGCAGTGTGCGCGGGAAGGCATGAAGGTCGTGCTCGCCGACGTCGAGGAAGCCGCACTGCACAGCGCCGCCGGCGAAATGGCGAAGGCGGGCGCGACGGTGCTGGCCGTGCGGACCGACGTCTCGCGGGCCGGCGACGTGGAGGCGCTGGCGCGGACGACGCTCGACGCGTTCGGCGGCGTGCACCTGCTGTTCAACAACGCCGGCGTCAGCGGCGGCTCCTCGACCTGGGAGAGCACCGTCGCCGACTGGACATGGGTCCTGGGCGTGAACTTGTGGGGCGTGATCCACGGCGTCCGGACGTTCGTCCCCATCATGTTGCGGCAGGATACGCCGGGCCACGTCGTCAACACCGCGTCGGTGACCGGCCTGGTGTCGCTCCCCTACGGCGCACTGTATCAGGCGAGCAAGCACGCAGTGGTCACCATCTCGGAGTCGCTGCACCTCGAGCTGGGCTTCCTCGGAGCGAAGGTCGGCGTCTCCGTGCTCTGCCCGGCGTTCGTGCAGTCGGGGATCGTGGACGCCGCGCGGAACCGTCCGTCCGAGCTGCTGAATCCGCCGTGCGAGGGGTGCACGGAGCCGGCCGAGATGGCGAAGGCGCACCGCCGCCTGGTGGAAGCGGGGCTCGCGCCCGAGACCGTGGCCCGGCGCGTGTTCCAGGCCATCCGGGCGCGACAGTTCTACATCCTCACGCACCCGGAAGCGAATTTCCTGATCCGCGCCCGCATGCGCGCCATTCTCGCCCAGCGGAACCCGGCCATTCACCCGCGTCTGCTCTCGCTCGTCGGGTTGCGGTCCAACGGGAAGCACGCGGCACCCGCCTGGTTGCGCGCCGGCATGGGCCACCTGTTCCCACGGCTCAAGCCGCTGCTGGAGTAGAGCGGACCAGACCTTCGGCCTGAGCCGCTGCTGGAGCAGGGCGGACTAGACCTTTCGGCGCATTTCAGCGGGTGAGGAGGGCCCCTACCATTCGCCGGGTACCCTCTCGCGATGGAATGGACTATGCGCCGCCTTCCCCTGTTGATCGGTTCTCTTCTCCCGCTCCTCGCGGGTATCCTGCCAGCCCAGGACACGGGTGACCCGTCAGGACGCGTCGCCCGGATCAGCTACCTCAGTGGCTCCGTCTCGCTCCAACCGTCGGGTGACACCGCGTGGAGCCTGGCGTCGGTGAACTACCCCATGACGAGCGGCGACCGCCTCTATGCCGATCGCGGCGGTCGGGCCGAGCTCCAGTTGGGATCGCTGGCGCTGCGCGTCTCGGAGGCCACCGACCTTACGGTGACCGGCCTGTCCGACCAGTACACGCAGATCGGTCTGACGCAGGGCACGCTCCGTGTCAGCGTCTATGACCTGGCTGACGGCGATTCCATCGAGATTGACACGCCCCGCGGCGCGCTCATGCTGCTCGCCCCCGGCGAGTACCGCGTTGACGCTCCGCCGGACGACAGCCCGATGCTCGTGGCCGTCCATCGCGGCACCCTCGAGTGGACTGCCGGAGGCGTCGCCCAGATGGTGCGGAGCGGACAGGTGATTGGCATCAGCGGCATCGGCACCATGCAGGTCGAGAGCGCGTCGCTCCCCGCTCCGGACAGCTTCGACCAGTGGAGTGCGGACCGGGATCGCCGGCTGGCATCGTCCGCCTCCGCGAAGTACGTGAGCCGCGACACTCCGGGCTATGCTGACCTGGACGACAACGGTGCATGGCAGACGGACGCGCAATACGGGCCCGTCTGGTATCCGAGCGGCGTGCAATCGGATTGGGCGCCGTACCGCAATGGCCGTTGGGTATGGGTTGAGCCGTGGGGATGGAACTGGGTCGAAGCCGAGCCGTGGGGCTACGCCCCGTTCCACTACGGCCGTTGGGCGCAAGTGGGATCCAGGTGGGGCTGGCTGCCCGGTTCGGTGGTGGCGCGGCCTTACTACGCTCCCGCCCTGGTGGTGTTCGTGGACGGCTCGGGGTTCCAGGCCGGCGCCCAGGCGTGGTTCCCGCTGGGCGCGGGGGAGCCGTACCGCCCGTGGTATCACAGCGGTGATGCGTATCAGCGCAGGATGAACGCTCCCACTTTCGGGCGAGTGGCCAACATCGCGCCCAACGCCAACGTCACCACCATTGACTACAGGAATCGGCGCCTGGGCATGACGGCGGTGCCGGCGGCGACGTTCCGGAGTGGATTGCCGGTCGCCCGCCGGGCCATACCGGTCACCCAGGAGCAGATGGCCAAGGCACCGATCGCACCACATCCGTTGACCATGCCGGGCGCGAGCGCGGCGGGCGGCGGAAGCGCCGCACCGGCTTCGGCCAGGGGACGGCGGCCGAACTTCGTCGTGGCACCCACGCCGCGGTCGGCGCCCGACGTCAAGGCGCACCAGCCGGTGGTCGTCCGGCAGAACTTGCCCACGCCACGGGCGGCCCCTCCG
>PMIK01000020.1 GCA_003157095.1 Gemmatimonadota bacterium
CCCCAGCGCAGGAAGGCGTACCGCTCCCGGTTCCGCTCGAACTCGAGGTCCGCGTTCACCTGAAACGCGGTCGCAGAGCCGAAGGCATCCACCTGCACCGAATGGTCTATCACCAGCTCGGCCGGCAGGAGCGGGTTGATCTTCCCAGGGTCCCCTCCCAGCCGCCGCATGGCGTCCCGCATCGCCGCCAGGTCCACGNNTCCTGGAGCAGCACGCGCGCCGGCATGAAGGCGATTTCGTGCGAGGGGACTGCATCCGGGACCCAGCGGGCCAGCGCTTCGACGTCCTCGTGCCGCACGGCGATGCCGTCCTCGAAGCGGAGCAGGTTCTCCAGGAGGATCTTGAGCGAGTATGGGAGCCGGCTGATCGCGTAGCCGGCCGTCTCCAGGGCATCGAGCCGGTGGATGTCGTACTCCCGGTCACCGACCCGGAGCGTCGAATGGCTGCCGAAGGTGTTGGCGGTGGTCATGGGCGCAATATCGCCGGGTCTCGAGAGCTAACGCCACCCGTCCAGCATCGTCTACCTCTTCGCCGTATGTATTGCATGCACCGTCAACGACTTCACCCGGTGACGCCGATGCCGCGTCTGCGCCTGCCACTCCTCGCCATGATCGCCCTGCTGTTCGCTTTCGCCCCGGCCCGCGCCGTGGCGCAGGCGGGCGCAGGGACCGACATCATCACGGGAACCATCCTCGGCGAGGACGGCGCCGCCGTGCAGGACGCGAACATCGAGGCCTACTCCCTCGAGACGCAGGTTACCCGCCGGGCCCACACCGACGCGCGCGGCCGCTTCACCATTCTCTTCCCGGACGGCGGCGGCCAGTACCGGATGAGCGTACGGGTGCTGGGGATGAATCCCCGCACCGCGCTGGTGACGCGCGACGCGGACGAAGACCGCCTGGTGTGGAACGTTCAGCTCGAGTCCAGTGCCGTCACCCTGGACGCCGTCAACATCAACGGAGGGCCACAGCTCCGCGGCGGCGAGGCTCCGACGCCCGGCTCCATCGAGCGCGTGCTCAGCCCCGACCAGCTCGCGCGGCTCCCCATAGATCCCTCCGACCTGGCTTCGCTGGTCTCGCTGGTGCCGGGAGTGCTGCCCCTGACCGGAAGCGATTCGACGGCCTCGGCCTTCTCGGTGGCGGGGCTCGGGCCCGAAGCGAACGCCGTCACCCTGGACGGATTGCTGTTCGGCAACACCACCATTCCGCAGGAGGGCCTGCGGCAGACGCGCGTCGTCACCAATACCTACGACGTCTCGCGCGGGCAGTTCTCCGGGGGCCTCGTGGCCTCGACCACCCGCGGCGGCAGCAACGTCCTCCAGGGGTCGTGGCAGGGAGCGTTCAGGAACGAGAATGTCGCGGTGAACGCGGGCGACTCGCCTTTCACCCAGGGCTTCACCCAGAACCAGTTGAGCGGCGGCATCGGCGGCCCGATCGTCAAGGACAAGGTATTCATCTTCGCCTCGGGGATGGCGCGGCTCCGCTCCGATCCGCAGCAGACACTGTTCTCCGCGGGCCCGGCGGACTTCACCCGCCTGGGGGTCTCGCCCGACTCCGTGGCGCGGTTCCTCCGCCTGGCGGACTCGCTCGGCGTGCCGATCTCGAGCGTGCCGGGAGCCGCCACGCGCGCCAGCAACAACCTCTCGGGCCTGGTGCGGTTCGACTACGTGCTGAGCAACTCGCACACCATCACCCTGCGGGGCAACTGGAACGGCACCAGCCAGAACCCGGCCCGCCTGGGCTCGCTCGCCCTGCCCCAGACCGGAGGCGACCTGAAGAACTCCGGCGGCGGGCTGATGGCCACGTTCACCTCCCACTTCGGCGCTACGGTGCTGAACGAGTTGCGCGGGTTCTACCAGGGTGCGACCAACAACGGCGATCCGTTCAGCCTGGTGCCGCAGGCCCGGGTGCAGGTGGCCTCCGACCTGCCGGACACCACGCTCGGCATCAGCACGCTGGTCTTCGGGGGCAATGCCGGGCTGCCGACCAGCACCGTCTCCTCGAGTTTCGAGGCGTCCAACGAGCTGTCGTGGCTGCCGGGCGGCGGAAGCCATCGGTTCAAGGTGGGCGGAACCTGGCTCACGGAGCGCACCGACAACCTGATCGGCGGCAACGAGTACGGCACCTTCATCTACAACTCGCTGGGCGCTCTCGCGGCGGACTCGCCGGCCACGTATCGCCGCACCCTCGGCATCATCGAGCGGCGCTCGTACGACCAGCAGTGGGGGCTCTACGCGGGCGACGTGTGGATGGTTACGCGGCCCTTCCAGCTCACCTACGGCCTGCGCCTCGAGGGCTCGTCGTTCGGCGATCCACCGGCCTACAATCCCGCGGTGGACTCCACCTTCCACCTGCGCACCGACCGGCTGCCAACCGAGTGGCAGTTGAGTCCGCGCGCCGGGTTCACCTGGACTTTCGGCAGCGCGCCGGCGCAGGGCTTCAATCCGTTCCAGCCGGCCTCGTGGGTGGTCCGCGGGGGCGTGGGCGAGTTTCGCAACCAGGCACCGACCAATCTGATTGCGCAGGCACGCGCCGCCACCGGGCTTGGCCAGACCACGGCCCAGGTGGTCTGCGTCGGAGCCGGCGTGCCGTCGCCCGACTGGAGTACCTACTTCGCCAACCCCGATTCTATCCCGGGCGCCTGCTTGAGTGGCGGCCTGCCGCAGCCGGCGGGCTCGTTTGCCGCCCCGTCGGTGGCCGTCCTCGCACCGGGCTTCGAGACGCCGCGCGCGTGGAGGGCGTCGCTCAGCGTGGAGCGCCGGCTGACTCAGCTGTTGCGGCTCACCGTCGAGGGGAGTTTCGCGCGCGGGGTGGCGCAGACCAGCCTGACGGACCTCAACCTCGCCCCCACGCCGAGCTTCGCCCTGGCCTCCGAAGCCAACCGTCCGGTCTACGTGACTCCCGGCGCCATCACGCCGGCCACCGGGGCGCCGAGCTTCGCGGCGTCCCGCGTGGACTCCGCCTTCGGCACCGTGCTCCAGGCGCAGTCCAACCTCCAGACGCGCTCGGATCAGATCACGGCCACGCTGGGCGGCGTGTTCGGCCCGGGGATCGTGTTCTCGGCATCGTACTCGTGGCAGCAGGCGCGCGACCAGCAGAACGGCGTGCGAGGCTCCACGGACGGCAACCCGAACGTGGCGGAATGGGCGCGGAGCGACTTCGAGCGCCGGCACACCTTTGTGCTCACGGTCACCTACCCGTTCTCCACGGCGCTGGAGATCACGTCGGTCGGGCGGCTGACCTCGGGAACGCCGTTCACCCCGATGGTGGGCGGCGACGTGAACGGCGACGGCCTCCGGAACGACCGGGCCTTCATCTTCGCTCCGGGCACCGGCACCCCCGAGGCGCAGGCCATGGCCCGGCTCCTCGCGACGGCCTCACCGTCATTGCGCGAGTGCCTGACGAGCCAGATCGGCACCGTGGCGGCCCGGAACTCGTGCCTCGGGCCGTGGCAGGGCAGCCTCGACTTTCAACTGAACTGGCGGCCCGCGTTCTGGGGCCTCAATCATCGGCTCCAGGTGTCGGTGGTCACGTACAACTTCCTGCGTGGACTCGACGAGCTGCTGCATGGCGTGAACGGCGCCCAGGGTTGGGGGCTCCAGACGCGGCCGGACGGGACGCTCCTCTACGTGACCGGCTTCAACCCCGCGACCAACAGCTACTCCTACCAGGTCAACGATCGCTTCGGCGCCACGTACGGATCCGCCACCGCCTATCGGCCGCCGTTCCAGATCGGCATCCAGGCGCGCCTGACCATCGGCCCCGATCGCGTCCGGCAGGCACTGGACGCGATGCGGGGAGGCGGGGGAGGCGGCTTCGGCGGCGGTGGCGGTCCCGGCGGCGGTGGGTTCGGTGGCCAGGGTGGATTCCGTCCGCAGATCTCGCCGGATGTGCTGGTGGCCCGCATTGATTCGGCGCTGCCCAACCCGGCCGGTATCGCGCTGGCCATGCGCGACTCGTTGAAGCTCGACTCGGGCCAGGCGGTGCTGCTGCTGCCCCTGCGCGACTCCCTCGCCGCGCGCAACGCCGTCCGCGTGGATTCGCTGCGGCATGCGCTCCGGCGCCTCGGCGACAGCCCCGCCCCGAACCAGCTGCTCGGCCTGATGCCGCTCATGCGCCCGCTGTTCACGGCCGCGCGCGACGATGTGGCGCGGGCGATCGTGGATGTGCACGCCGTGCTGCGCGCGGACCAGTGGGCGATGATGCCCGAGTCGGTGCGCGGCTTCCAGTCCACACTGTTCCGCGGCTTCCGCGGCGCGGGACCCAGGCAGCAATAGCGGCGCGCGCGCCCGGGGCCGCGGCCCCGGAGAGGCGCTCCCGGCTCCGGCGCGGGTAGGCTAGTTTCCCCTACCCTTCCGGAGGACGGCGTGACCGCGAGACCGGCCGATTACCGGCCCTGGGTTGACGACACCGCGTACCTGGCCGTGCCGGAGGCGGGTGCCGACGAGCGCATCGAGGTGGGCGCGCTGTTCGTCGGGGCCGGACCCGCGGGTCTGGCCGGCGCCATCCGGCTGGCACAGCTGCTCGAGGCCGCACCCGACGTGAAGGAGCGGTTGGGCGACGTGCCCGTTGCCGTCGTCGAAAAGGGCAAGTACCCGGGCGCTCACCTGGTCTCCGGCGCCGTCGTCAATCCCGTCGCCTTCCGGACGCTCTTCCCCGGCCTGCCCGACAGCGCGCTTCCCTTCCGCGGCCCCGTGCCCGGCGAGGCCCTGTACCTGCTCACCGGGCGGAGTGCCGTTCGCTCACCCATCATGCCGCCGACGATGCGCAATCACGGCAACTTCGTGGCATCCGTCAGCGAGATCGCCCGCTGGCTGGCGGAACGCGCGGAGGAAGCCGGCGTCACCATTCTGACCGAGACCGCCGCGGTGAAGGCTCTCGTGTCGGACGGCGCGGTGCGCGGCGTGCTGACGGGCGACAAGGGCCGCGGTCGCGATGGCAGCCCGCAGGCCAACTTCGAACCGGGCGCTGAGATCGTGGCCAAGGCCACCGTGCTCGCCGAGGGTGCGAGCGGCCATCTGGCCACGGCCCTGGGCCAGCGCTTCGGCTTGGCCGGCCGCAACCCTCAGGTATTCGCACTGGGCGTCAAGGAAGTCTGGGACGTGCCGCGGCCACTGGACCGCGTGATCCACACGATGGGCTGGCCGCTCCGGTGGGGAAAGGCGGCCGCGGAGTTCGGCGGGAGCTTCATCTACCCCATGGGCGCGGGCCAGGTCTCGATCGGCCTGGTGGTCGGCCTCGACTACGCCGACGCATCGCTGTCGGTGCACGACCTGCTGCAACAGCTCAAGTTGCATCCCCTGGTGCGCCCCATCCTCGAGGGCGGGACCCGCACGGCCTGGGGCGCGAAGACGATCCCCGAAGGCGGGTTCTACGCACTGCCCTCGCAGTTAAGCGTGCCCGGCGCCGTTCTCGCCGGCGATTCGGCGGGCTTCGTCAACGTCCCGGCGCTCAAGGGGATCCACTACGCGATGTGGTCGGGGATCCTGGCGGCCGAGGCGATCTTCGCCTGCCTGAAGGCGGGCGGCGACCCCTCGGCAGCGGGCGCGCTGTCCGGATACGACCAGGCCGTGCGGCGCAGCTTCATCTGGAGCGACCTGCACCGCGTCCGCAACATGCGGCAGGCGTTCGGCGCCGGCCTGGTGCCGGGCGCCGCGCTGGCCGGCCTCATGACTCTGACGCGGGGCGCGTTCCCCGGCGGCCGCTTCGCGTGCGAGTCCGACGCCGCGCGCCCCGTGGCGCCGAGTCACCGTACGTACCCCAAGCCCGACGGCAAGCTGACCTTCGACAAGCTCTCGAGCGTGTACGCAAGCGGCAACCGCACCCGCGACACACAACCCAATCACCTGCTCGTCGAAACCCAGGTGCCGGAGGCCATCGGCACGGCCTGGATCAACATGTGCCCGGCGGGCGTCTACGAATGGACGAGCGGCGAAGGGGACGATCGGAAGCTGCGCATCAACTCGTCCAATTGCGTACAGTGCGGGGCGATTTCGGCGAAGGGCGGAAGACTCACGCCGCCGGAGGGGGGGAGTGGGCCGGAATACTCGATCACCTGATGACATGGGGCTGGGGGCGCCCAGCTGTCCTACGCCCGCTCGGCGATCATGATCGCGAGCTGCTCCAGGAACTTCCGGTCGCCGTCTCCAAATGCCGCAGGGACATCCGAGTCAACGTCG
>PMIK01000277.1 GCA_003157095.1 Gemmatimonadota bacterium
CCAGGCCGACGGCGTGCCGCTGGTCGTGCTGGCGGGGAAGGAGTACGGGGCGGGCAGCTCCCGGGATTGGGCGGCCAAAGGGCCGCGGCTGCTGGGCGTGCGCGCGGTGATCGCCGAAGGTTACGAGCGCATTCACCGCAGCAACCTGGTGGGGATGGGCGTGCTGCCCCTGCAGTTCAAGGCCGGGGAGTCAGCCGAATCGCTCGGGCTCACCGGCGAGGAAGTGTTCGACGTCGTGGGGGTCGCGGCAGCGCTCGCGGGCTCCAAGGAAGTCACGGTGCGCGTGAAGGCGGCCGGCGGCGCCGCGCGGGAGTTCCGCGCGACAGTGCGGATAGACACGCCGAAGGAAGTCGAGTACTACCGGCACGGCGGGATTCTGGAGTACGTGCTGCGGCAACTCGCCGGCGTCGGGTCGTGATGCCGGCAGGACGGCTGCGACTTCGGGCGCGGCTAGTCGCCTGGCGGCAGGAGGCGGTCGCGCTGTGCTGACTTCACGCCGAGCCCCACGCCCGCACCGAGGGCGAGTGCCGTCACGTGCGGGACAACGTACGCGACCAGGGGCAGAAAGGTGAATGGCACCGCCGCCGCCGCGACGACTGCCCCGGCGATCCACGGAACGGGCCGGGTGTGCACCGCATCCACGAAGCGAAGGCGCCGCTTGACGAAGCCTTTGGTCCAGGCGTAACCGCCACCGAGCGCTGCGCCGACGACCAGCAGTTCGAGAATGATCATAGTCTCCCTACGTTGGCTTGGGGCCGGAGGATTCGCAGCCGGCCTGCTCCGCAAGTCGCTCACCCGCCAAGTTCTGTTTCACGCCCTGCGTGCCGGCAGCCCGGCGGACGGTGAGATGCCTAGTCCAGCCACACCGTCTTCTCGGACGGATCCGTGCGCCGCTTGGGCTCCTGCGCCTCGGCGGGATAGCCGAGCGAGATGATGGCGACGATGCGATGCGCGGCGGGCGCCTGCGCCAGCTCGCGCACCGCCGCGTCCAGCATGATGCCGCCCGTGCGGAGGTAGGTGCCCAGGCCCTCGGCTGTCGCGGCGATCAGCAGGTTCTCTATCGCCATCATCGTCGCCGCGAAGTCGTCGTCCTGGCGCACCGGGTCGTCGGAATTGGCGCACATCACGATGATGAACGCGGTCGTCTCGCGAGCCTCGCGGTAGGTCTTGTCTATTGCCTTGGCCGCCTCCGGCGCCGCCGGATCCGGGAACCGGGTCGCCCGATGCGCGCGCCTCAGCTCGGCGAACCGCAGGGCGCTGGCGCCGGTCAGGATGGCGAACCGCCACGGCTCGGTGAGCTTGTGGTTGGGGGCCCGCACCGCNNGAACGCTCGCATGGAGACACGCCGGGCGATGGCGTCGAAGGCGTCCATCCCGGCAATACTAGCGGACCGCCCTTGTCGGCGGCATCCCCGGGCAATACCCTTTCCGCTTCCTTGCCTCAGGTTAGGGGACCCCGGTATGCCGCGCACCGAGTTCATCAGCACCGGCTTCTACGTACCCGAGCGCGTCGTCAGGAACGAAGAGTTCACCCAGTGGATGGACACCTCCGACGAGTGGATCCGCACCCGGACGGGCATCACCGAGCGCCGCTGGGTGGCGGACGGCCAGACCGGATCCGACCTGGCGTACCAGGCGTCGCAGCTCGCGCTGGAGCGCGCCGGCATGAAGGCCGCCGACCTGGACTGCATCATCTACTGCACCCTGTCGCCGGACTACTTCTTCCCCGGCACGGGGGTCTTCCTCCAGCGCCAGCTCGGGGTCCCCGAGATTCCGTGTCTCGACGTGCGCAATCAATGCACCGGGTTCCTGTACGGTCTCTCCATCGCCGATGCGTGGATCCGGACCGGGCAGTACAAGCGGATCCTGCTGGTGGGCTCCGAGGTCCACTCGACGGGGATGGACCTCACCACCCGGGGCCGGGACTTGTCGGTGCTGTTCGGCGACGGAGCCGGTGTGGCGATTCTCGGGCCGACGACGGACGAAAAGCGCGGCGTGCTCTCCACCCACATCTACGCGGATGGGCGGTACGCCGAGCTGCTGTTCTCGGAGAGTCCGGCATCGGCGCACAATCCGCGCATCTCGCACGCGGACCTCGATGCCGGAAAGCAGTATGCCCACATGCAAGGCAAGGAGGTGTTCAAGCACGCCTCCACCAGGATGCCCCAGAGCGTGAAGCTGGCCCTCGAGTCCAATGGGCTCACCCCGCAGGACATCAAGCTGCTGATTCCCCACCAGGCCAACCTGCGCATCTCCGAGATGGTCCAGAAGCTGCTTGGTCTGAGGGACGACCAGCTGTACAACAACATCCAGCGCTACGGCAACACGACCGCCGGCTCGATCCCCATCGCGCTCGACGAGTGCGTGCAGGCTGGTCGCCTTCAGCGTGGCGACCTGCTGGTGCTGGCCGCGTTCGGCAGCGGGTTTACGTGGGGAAGTGCTGCCGTAAGATGGTGATGGGTGAGAAGTGAGAGGTGAGGTGCCTAGGTGAGAGGTGAGACGACGAGGTGAGAAGGCGACCGCGGCCTCTCACCTTCACCTCTCACCCCTCACCAGACCTTCTCACCTCTTACCTCTCACCTCTCACCATCGCCACGCTGTGTCTCGGAATGGGCATCGGCGTCGTCCTGGCCGAAGCCCATATCTCCCGGTTCAACACATCCTCGTCCGCCAGGTCCGGCCTTCGGAAGACGCGTGGGTCGAGGCTCGAGCGCCGGCCGCCCTGGGGGTTGACCTCGTTGAGCGGCCAGCGCGAGGGCAGGGCGGCGTAGGCCGCGGTGTCGGGCTGGGTCGTGAACGCGGGGAACAGCGGCGTCGCGCCCGCGTCGTACTGGCTCATCGGCTTGAGCCCGAGGATCAGCTCGATGGTCCGCACCACCGAGGCGGTCGTGTAGAAGGTGCTGTCCACCATGCCCCGCCGCACCCACGGGCTTGCCACAAGCAGCGGCGAGCGGTGGGCGTCCACATGGTCGGGTCCGTTCTGCGCGTCGTCCTCCAGCACGAACACCGCCGTCTCGCCCCAGAAGCGTGAGCGCGAGAGAGCCTCGAGCAATCGCGCGAGGGCGCGGTCGTTCTCGGCGACCATGGCGCGCGGCGTGGGACGCCCCGGCTGCCGGCCGTACGTATGGTCCTGCGGGAGATCCACGATCATGAGTTGGGGAAGCGCGCCGCTGGCTTCGGCCCCTGCCAGCTCGCGCAGGAACTCGTCAACGCGCACGCTGTCGGGAACGGCCAGGTCCCATCCGATGAACCGGGGGTCGGTGATCCCCGCCAGCCCTTGGTCGCTCGTTCTGGCGCGACCGGTGGTGGTGTCCCACTCCGTCATCTCGCCGTAGTTCCGCACCGTCACGCCCGCGCGGCGGGCGGCGTCCCACAGGTAGCCGGACAGGGGGTCGAGGGCAGGGAGCCCGGCGAGAAAATCCCAGGCGCGGCGACCACTGTAGTTGGCGGGCCAGGTCTTCTCGAGGTAGTCGCCCGCGATCGCGGCGTCGGCCCACATGTGGCCGTCGGCGCTCACGTCGCCGTTCACGTAGAAGTTGTCGAACAGCACGAACTGGCGGGCGATGGCGTGGGCGTTGGGCGTGACGCTGTCGCCGAAGATCGTCAGGCGGGGGTCGCCGTTGCCGCGCGAATCGTCGCCCAGCACCTGGTCGTAGGTGCGATTCTCGCGGATGATGTAGACCACGTGGCGGATGGACGACGGCTCGCCCGCCGAGCGCGGGATGGGCGAGTGCTCGGGCCACGGAACCTGCGTGAGCAGCTCGTCCCGGTACGGCGAATTGTCGAGCACCTGACGGGTATAGTCGCGGAGCGTGCGGGCGTCGGGTACCGGAATGGCCGACACACTGCCCACCAGGAGGGCGGCGATATACTCGCCGCGCCGGGCGCCGGGGGCGGTGGGGCCGTGGGGGTTGGGACCCGCGCCCATGCCCTTGCCGTTGGCCACGTACAGCGTGCGGCCATCGCGCGAGAGCGCGACCGCGGTCGGATACCATGCCGTGGGAATGAGCCCCACCACGCGCGGCCCTTCTTCGCGGGCAAGACTCACGACCGCCACGGCGTTGTTGTCGCCGTTGGCCACGTACAGCGTCCGGCCATCCGGGGCCAGCGCCAGCGCATTGGGCCCGCTGCCGTGCGGTGCGCGCGCCGTGAGCCCGAGCGCGATGGTGGCCTCGACCCGTCCCTCGCCCAGGTCCACGACCGAAACCGCATCCGCCGCCGCGTGCGCGACGTAGAGCGTGCGTCCGTCGCGTGAAAGCACCAGGGCCGAGGGCCGCGGCGCGACCGGGATGGCGCGGCGCGGCGTCAGCGCGGCGTGGCCCACACCATACACGCTGATGGTGCTGTCACCCCAGTTCGAGACGTAAAGAGTGCGGCCGTCGGGCGAGAAGACCGCCGTGTAGGGGTGGCTGCCGGTCGCGGCCGCCGCTGTGCGGCGCAACGGTGAGGCGCCCAGCAGGTACACCGAATCCGCGAGGTTGCCGACCACCGCGAGGCGGTCGCCGCGCGGGGCGAGGGCGAGCCCGGCGGTGAACAGGGCGGCGCCGGAGTCGGCGAGCACCACGCTGTCGGCACGGGCCCAGTGCCCGCCGGTTTCGGCCAATCGCCACACCCGGTTGGTTGTCCCCCCCGACACGAAGGCGCTGCCGTCCCGCCGCAGCGCGAGCCCGAGCCACGCGGCGCTGAGCGGCACCGAGTCGGTCACCGCCCAGCGGGCCGGATCAATCACCACCAAGCCGTTGGCCGAATACCCGCTGGCCAGGGTGAGCACGCGCCCGTCCGGATGCACGGCAAGCGCGAGCGGCAGCGTGCCCACGTTGAGCGATCGGCCGGCGGGGCTCACCCGCCAGCCGTTGGCCAGCAGCGTGGTCCCGTCGGGCTGGCGGCCGGGCCGCAGACGGCCCTGGACGGCGAAAGCGGCTACGGCGAGCGTGGCGGCGCAGAGCAGGACGACGGGGAGACGAGCACGCATTGGTTCGCATCGGCTAGAGGGAGTAGTAAATTGGTCAACCATGGCCCCTGACAACAAGACGGGCGAACCGGATCTCGACCTGCTCTGCATCAACACCATTCGCACGCTGGCCATGGACGCCGTCCAGAAGGCGAACTCCGGGCACCCCGGGACGCCGATGGCGCTGGCGCCGCTGGCCTATGCCCTCTACACCCGGCACCTCCGGCACAGCCCGAAGCAGCCCGACTGGCCGGATCGCGACCGGTTCGTGCTGTCCTGCGGCCACGCCTCGATGCTGCTGTACGCCGCGCTCTACCTGGCCGGCTACGATCTGTCGCTCGACGACCTGCGCCACTTCCGTCAGTGGGGGAGCCGGACGCCGGGGCACCCGGAACACGGCGTGACGGCCGGTGTGGAGACGACCACGGGGCCGCTGGGTCAGGGGTTCGCCAACGGCGTCGGCATGGCGATCGCCGAGGCGCGCCTGGCGGCGCGGTTCAACCGCCCGGGGCACGAGATCGTCAACCACTGGACCTACGCGATCGCGAGCGACGGCGACCTGATGGAGGGCATCTCGCACGAGGCGGCGTCGCTGGCGGGGCACCTCCGGCTCGGCAAGCTCATCTACTGCTACGACAACAACCACATCACGATCGAAGGCAACACCGCGCTGGCGTTCAGCGAGGACGTGGCGCAGCGCTTCGCGGGCTANNGGCCGAGACGGCACGCCCCTCGCTGGTGATCGTGCGCACCCACATCGGCTGGGGCAGCCCGCACAAGCAGGACACGGCAGAGGCCCACGGCTCGCCGCTGGGCGCCGAGGAAATCGCGCTCACCAAGGCGGCATACGGCTGGCCGGCGGAACCGCCGTTCCTGGTCCCCGACGCCGTGAAGGCGCACGTGGGCCGTTGCATAGAGCGCGGCGAGGCGCTGGAGGCGGAGTGGCGAGGCCGGTTCGCCGCGTACGAGCAGGCCTACCCCGGCCTCGCCGCCGAATGGCGGGCCGCGCTGGCGGGTGACCTGCCGGCGGGCTGGGAGCGGGCTCTGCCGGTCTTCACGGCGGCGGACGGTTCGCAGGCGACCCGCACGTTCTCGTCCAAGGTGCTCAACGCGATCGCGGCGGTCGTGCCGGAACTGGTCGGCGGCGCGGCGGATCTCGCGCCCTCGACCAACACGCTCATCAAGGGTGGCGGCGATCTCGAGGCGGGCAGCTATGGCGAGCGCAACATGCACTTCGGCATCCGCGAGCACGGCATGGGCGGGATCCTGAACGGCATGGCGCTGCACCGCGGGGTGCGGCCCTACGGCGCGACGTTCCTCATATTCTCCGACTACATGCGCCCCTCGATCCGCCTGGCCGCGATCATGGGCCTGCCCGTCTTCTACATCTTCACGCACGATTCGATCGGC
>PMIK01000095.1 GCA_003157095.1 Gemmatimonadota bacterium
GCAGGCTCAGCCGCTCGATCGCGCGCTCGGCCGCGTCGGCTGCCCCGGCGAGATCGCCCGTCTCCACCCGGCCCCGGACGGCGACGACCTGCGTCAGCCAGTCGTCGGGCCACAGCGCGACCGCGCGCTCGGCGATCGGCTTGGCCTCCGCTGCGCGACCCATCCCGTTGAGCAGCTCCGAGACGCCGCTCACCGCCTGCTCCCCCTCGGGATCCAGCTCCATGGCCCGTCGCAGGCTCTTCAGCGCCTCCTCGAACTGGCCGGCGCGCCGCTCGACGAAGCCGATGTACTCGTNNTCCGGCGCGTCGGGGGCCAGCGCGGCGGCCCGGTCGGCGGCGACGCGGGCCAGCTCGCGGCGCCGCTCGCTGCGATCGCCCCAGAACCAGAACTGCTCGATGTGCGCCTCGGTGAGCCGCGCCCACGCCACCGCGAACGACGGATCCAACGCCACGGCGCGTTCGAGTAGCGCCTGCGCATCACGGTAGTCGGCGAGCGCATGCCCGCGGCCCAGCTCGATGTTGGCCCGAAGATAGAGGTCGTACGCCTCGGCGTTCGACGTGGGCCGGACGTCGAGTTTGCTGCGATCGCCCGCCGCCAGGGACACACCCATCCCCTGCGCCACCTGCTGCGCGATGTCGCCCTGCACGCGGAAGTAGTCGCTGGTGGATTCCGCTTGGAAGGACTGGCCCCAGACCTGCGCCTCCGTCCTCGCGCGCACCAGCTCGGCGTTCACCCGGAGCCGGTGCGCGGCCGCGGGCCCTTCGCTGCCGATGCGCAGCGAGAGGATGTAGTCGGCATGGAGCTGGGCCCCGATCTGCTGTGGCGTGAGCGTCGTCTGGCGGTAGCGCTCGGCGCTGGTGCGGCCGATGACCTCGATGCCGGGAAGACTCACCAGCCGGTTGTTGACCTCCTCGGCGATGCCCTCGGCGAGGTACGCCTGGTCCGGCGGGCCGAGGTTGACCGGCGGCATCACGACGACCCTCGGTTTGCCGGAGCTGCCGGCCCCGCGGTGCGTGACGAGCAGTGCGCCCACAACCAGGACAGCGAGCAACGCCACCCCGGCGCCGAGCAGCACGGAGCGCCGTTGAACATGGATGCCCGGAGACGCGACGGCGCGCACGGGCCGCGTCTCGATGGGCGTGGTGCCCCCGGTCGGGGTCATGAACCCCTCGAGCTGGACCAGCAACTCGTCGGCGGTCTGCCACCGATCGGCCGGGCTCTTGGCCAGGCAGCGCATGATCACGGCGGCGAGCGGCGCGGGCACCGCAGGCCGCAACTCGCTGATGGGCTGAGGTGCTCGCGTCGCCTGTGCGACCAGGATCTGCTGCGCGCTGGCGCCCGTGAACGGCGGGCGACCCGTGAGCAACTCGTAGCCGAGGATGCCGACGGCGTAGATGTCGGCGCGGTGGTCCACCATCGGGTCGGCGGCGGCCTGCTCCGGCGACATGTAGGTCGGCGTGCCAAGTGCCACGCCGGCCGTGGTCAGCGTCTGCGCGCCGGTCGAGTCGCTCACCGCCTTGGCGACACCGAAATCCGTGACCATCGCGTGGCGGCCGGAGAGCAGCACGTTGTCCGGCTTGATGTCGCGGTGCACGACGTCACGCGCGTGGGCGTGGGAGAGCGCGTCCACCACGTCGCGCAAGAGCCGCACTGCATCCCCAACCGGCAACTCGCCCTCGCGCGTGAGGCGCGTGCGCAGCGACTCGCCCTCGATGTACGGCATCACGAAGTAGAGGAAGCCGTCGGCCTCGCCCGAATCGTGGAGCGGCAGGATATGCGGATGCTGGAGGCCCGCGGCGGTGTGGACTTCGCGCAGAAACCGCTCGGAGCCCAGTGTAGCCGCCAGCTCGGGCCGCATCACCTTGAGCGCCACCTTGCGCTTGTGCCGCACGTCGAGCGCGAGATAGACGGTGGCCATGCCGCCCTGCCCCAGCTCGCGCTCGACCGCGTAGCGGCCGGCCAGCGCGGCGTTCAGGCGCTCGAGCACGTCACTCATCCGAGGCGGACCTCATCGCGCGAGCTTGGCTTCGAGGTCGGCGAACCAGTTGTCCACCCGCACGATCCGGGGCGCGCGCGTGCCGGCATCCGGCTGCAGCGGGCGCATGAAATAGAAGAAGCGACCATCCGCCGAGATGTCGTACGACTGGTGGAAACCCTCCCGGAAGAAGTCGACCGCGGAGAACAGCGGTCGCTGCCCGGCAACGGCAAAGGCCGGGCCGGGCCGCACGTCCGCGGCGATGAGGCGGCCTCTCGGATCCAGGAAGAAGACCTCGCGTCCGTCGGCCGACCACCGCGGCTCGTCCCCACCACCGTTGGAGACCTGCCACCGGGCCCCACCTGTGCTCGGGAACGGCCGCACGTACACTTCGTTCGTTCCGGACTCGTTGGAGGTGTAGGCCAACCAGCGCCCGTCACGCGAGAGCGCCGGCTGCAGCTCCGTGTAGGGGCTCGCGACGAGCGGCACCGGCGTGGTGTCGCCGCTGGTGCGGACCCCCACGATGTCGCCGGCCCCGGCCTGGCCGTTGTCGGTCCGGAGGACCAGCCACTTCCCATCCCGCGACCACTCGATCTCCTGGATCCGGCGATCGAGACGCACCAGCCGGCGGTCCGGGCCGCTGCCGTCGGCAGGATGCGCGAGGACGATGCTGTTGCCCGCCGTGTCGCGGACGAACGCCACCAGCTTGCCGTCCGGGGACCAGGCCGGCCGGCGATCCCGCCCGCCGAATGTCAGTCGCGTGAACGGCCCGCGATCAAGCTGCTTGACCCAGATGTTGAGCGCGCCGGTCGCGGCGCCGGAACTCACGGCCACCCGGCGGCCGTCGGCCGCAAGGGCCAGCGACGCGAACGGGCCGTGCCAGGCCGAGTCCACCGGCACCACGGCACCGTCGCGGCTCACACGCACGATCGAGTTCTCGGCGGTGCTGCCAGACCCGCGCAGGTAGACCAGCGTACCCGAGGGCGACCAAGTCAACTGGGCGAAGCCCGCGCTGACCTGAACATCCTCCAGCACCGGCACGGCCTCGCCCACCACCTCCAGGCGCTTGAGGTCGAAGCGCGCCTCGAGCGCGATCCCGTCGCGCCGCACGTAGAGCAGGCGGCCCGACGGCAGGTACCATCCCTCCGCGACGTCACTGAGCAGGGACTTCTGCCGGCCCGTCCTGAGGTCCAGGACGTGGAGGCTCATGGTCACGCAGCCGGACGAGCAGTACTGGAACAGGACGCCACGCGAGCCGGGGATCGCGACCGGCATGCCGATGCCGCCGCCAAAGGTGCTGTCGTACAGGGCCACGGTGCTCCGGCCGCCCGCGGCGCTCACGCGCCGTAGCTCGATCAGCGACGGCAGCACGTAGACGAGCGTGCCGTCGTCGAGCCAGGCTGCTCCGCCGAAGCCCCCGGTGGCGACCGAGTCCGCGATGGTAACGGGCGCTCCGCCCCCCGCACGCACCTTCTTGAGCTGCCCGTCGGCGACGAAGGCGATCCACGCTCCGTCGGGCGAGAACACCGGATTGGTGGCCCGCTCCGTTCCGGAGATCGGGATCGGGCTCAACTCGGCGCGCCGCTTGATCCAGAGCAGCCCGTTCTGGCGGTTGTCCTTGAACACGAGACTCGACCCATCGGGCGAGAGCGCCAGCGTGGGAGCGGTGGTCGTGAGGGTCACACTGTCGGCCAGGGAGATGAATTGCCGCTCCACCGGCCGTTGCGCCGCGCTCCGGACGCGCGCCCAGCCCCAGGCCGCCACGGCCAGCGCGGCGAGCGCCACGGCAGTGGCCAACATGAAACGGCGGCGCCACATACGGCTCCCGCCCGACAGCGCGGCGGCGGCCGCGCGCGTCGCGGGAAGTGCGGGCCCGTGGCCGGAGAGCGCCTCCGCAAACGCGGCAGCGCTCGCGAATCGGTCCGCCGGCAGCTTCTGCAGTGCGCACTCGACTGCCGCCTCGACGTGCGGCGGGATCGTCTTGCGCTGCAACGTCAGCGACCGCGGCTCCTCCGTCATCACCCGCGCGATGATCGCCTGCGCCGTCGCCCCCGTGAATGGCGGCTCCGCCGTCAGCATCTCGTACAGCACGCAGCCCAGCGCGTAGATGTCCGCCTTCGGCGTGATCTCCCGCTCCCCCATCGCCTGCTCGGGACTCATGTAGTGCGGCGTGCCGAGCGACATCCCCGTCTCGGTCATCCGCGTGCTCCCCTCGCTCCGCGACGCCGCCAGCGCGATGCCGAAGTCCGCCACCATCGCGTGCCCGCCGTGCAGCAGGATGTTCTCCGGC
>PMIK01000206.1 GCA_003157095.1 Gemmatimonadota bacterium
ATGATCTGGAAAGCGCATTCCCCCCGAAGCAAGTGGCTGGTCGTGGGCGTGACGGTGGCCCTGACCGTCCTCGCGCTCGCCATCGCCCGAAACTTCGTGGGCGGCGAACGGGGAGTCGAGCGGCGGATCACTCACCTCTATTCGGTGCACGACTCCGCCTTCGGCCGGGCGATGGGGCTCGCGCTCGGGCCGTCCATCGTGGGCGGGAACCAAGTCGTCGCGTTGCTCAACGGAGACGAGATCTTTCCCGCCATGCTGGAGGCCATTCGCGGCGCGCAGAAGACCATCACCGTGGAGACTTACATCTACTGGGCGGGCGAGATCGGCAGGAAATTCGCCGTAGCGCTCTCTGACCGCGCCCGCGCGGGCGTCAGGGTCCACGTGCTGGTTGACTGGGCCGGCAGCAGCAAGATGGACGCGAGCGATGTGGCGATGATGGAGCGGGCGGGGGTCGCATTCCGGAAATTCCGCCCGCTCCGCTGGTACAGTCTCGGGCGGGTGAACAAGCGCACCCACCGGAAGCTGCTGGTGGTGGATGGGCGCATCGGATTCACCGGCGGCGTGGGGATCGCGGAGCTCTGGACCGGCCACGCGCAGGATCCCGCGCATTGGCGGGACTCGCACTTCCGGGTCGAGGGCCCGGTGGTGGCGCAGATGCAGGCCGCGTTCATGGACAACTGGATCGAGGCCACGGGAGAAGTGCTCCATGGCAGCGACTATTTTCCGCCGCTGGCGCCCGCCGGGCCCATGGCGGCCCAACTGTTCTACAGCTCGCCCACCCGCGGCAGCCAGAGCATGGAGCTGATGTACCTGCTTGCCATAACCGCCGCCGAGCGGTCCATCTACCTGTCGAGCGCCTACTTCGTGCCCGACGCGCTCACCCAGGCCGCACTGGCGGACGCACTGAAGCGAGGGGTCACCGTCCAGATCATCACGCCGGGGAAGTACATGGACACGAAGGTCGTGCGCGGCGCCTCCCGCTCACGCTGGGGCGACCTCCTCGCCGCCGGCGCCGCCATGTACGAGTACGAGCCGACGATGTACCACTGCAAGGTCTTTATTGTTGACGAACTGCTCGTGTCGGTGGGCTCGACCAACTGGGATCCCCGGTCGTTCGGGCTCAACGACGAGGCGAACCTGAACATCTACGACGCCGACTTCGCGCGCCGGCAGGTGGAAGTGTTCCGCCAGGATCTGGCGAAGTCGCGCCGGGTCACCCTTGCCCAATGGCGGGCGCGGCCATTTCGTGAGAAGCTCATGGAGCGGCTGGAGTCGCTGCTGGGCCCGGTGCTGTAACCGTGCTTCTGAAACTCGAGGGTTGCAGGTAGTTGATGATGACGCCTCACCATTCTACGCATGAGCCGCGGCGCATGAGCATTCGGCACCTGTTTGAGCTGTTCAAGCGAGCGGCGGTGGCATGGAACGACGACGACGCCTCGAGCATGGGCGCCTCCCTGGCGTACTACACGCTGTTCGCCATCGCGCCGCTGCTGGTCATGGTCATCGCGAGCGCGGGGCTGGTCGTCGGCCGCGACGCCGCTCAGAGCCACATCCTCGCCCAGCTGCGCGGCCTCACCGGCGACGCCGGCGTCCTGGCGATCGAGCAGCTGCTCAGGGGCGCCCGCGGCTCCACCACCGGTGTCGTCACGGCGATCGTGGGCACCGCCGCCCTGCTGTTCGGCGCGACCAGCGTGTTCGCCGAGCTGTATGGTGATCTCAACAAGATCTGGCGCGCCCCCTCGCTACCCAAGGCGGGGGGCATCGTGCACCTCATCCGCACCCGGATCCTGTCCTTCGGCATGATCTTCGGAATCGGATTCCTGCTTCTCGTCTCGCTCGTGGTCTCGGCAGCCCTCGCGGCGGCGGGCGAGTGGTGGGGCTCGCGGTTCACGGCGTGGACCATCACCGTGAAGGTGGTGAACGAGGTCCTCAACATCGGCACGATCACGGTGGCGTTCGCGATGATCCAGAAGTTCCTGCCCCGCGCCTCCATCGCGTGGCGCGACGTCTGGATCGGCGCGGCGATGACGGCGGTGCTGTTCGAGATCGGCAAGTTCCTCATCGGCTTCTATCTTGGCGGGACCTACATCTCCTCGGCGTTCGGCGCCGCGGGCTCGCTCGTCGTGTTCCTGATCTGGATCTACTACTCGGCCCAGATCTTCCTGCTCGGCGCCGAGTTCACCTGGGTCTATGCCTACCGCCAGGGCTCGCGCGCGGGCGAGGCGCCACCCGATCCGGCGGCGCTACGCAGCGGCCGGCCAGTCACCCCGGCCGCCGTGAAGGCCGCACACGAACATCACCTGCACAAGAAGAAGTGAATGATGAGGTCCTGACGCTGCTCCATGCGGGGCCGGCGTCGAGGGCACGTCGCGGCAGGAACGCGGTCTCCGGCCCCGCTACTTCAGGCCGATCCGCCGCCCCAGGTCCCCGAAGCGCGGATCCGCGCGCAGCGGCTCGTAGCCCGGATCGAGGTGGAGGTAGATCAAGCCGCCGGACTTAGCCTGAAAGGCCCGCTCGAGGCACGCGAACGCGCGGTCGGCATCCCCGAGGGCCGCGTAGCCCATCGCGAGAATCTCCGCCCGCACGTACAGGCGCCGCGACTCCTCCTCCAGCCGGGCGAGGATCTCCTCCGCTTCGTCGCGCCGACCCAGAGGGGCCAGGGCTCGCACGATGAAGGCGTCGTACGAGCGCACGCTCGACTCCAATCCCTGGCTCCGGCGGTACCACTTCAACGCCGTCTCGGGATCTCCCTGCGACAAGTGGGCCGTTCCGATGTCGAGGTAGGCCTGAAAGTAAGCATCGTCCAGCTCGATGGTCTTCTGGCTCTGCGCGATGGCTCCGGGGTAGTCCCTGGCGTAGAGCAGAAGCCGCCCAAGCCAGCGACTGAAATGCGCCGACAAGGGATCGAGGGTCAGCGCCTTCCGCACTTCCTCGATCGCTTCACCAAGGAGCCCCACCGCGGGCAACGTGCTGCCGAACACGAAATGCGCTTCGGCGTAATTGGGGTTGAGCGCCACCGCCCGACGCAATTGCTGCTCGGCGCCGGCGAAGTCCCACTCGTACCAGCACAGCACCTTGCCGATCGAGGTGATCGCTTCGGCTAGCTCCGGATCGTGCTGCAGCGCTTGCGTCGCGGCCGACTTGGCTCGGGGGTATGCGTCGTCCGGTGCGACCCAGTCGTCAGCGAGGTTGCACCAGCAGTCCGCGATACCGGCGTAGGCTCGCGCGTACCCGGGATCCTGGAGTAGCGCGTGCTGGAAGTAATCGAGCCCCTTCCGCAGCCCCTGCTCGGTGAACTTGTTGAAGAAGAAGCGTCCCTTGAGGTAGAGGTTATACGCCTCGAGGTTCTTGGTCGGCACGACCAACTGGGCGGTGTCCCCACCCAGCCGGAGCTTGAGCGCTTCCACGATGGCGCGCGAGATCTCGTCCTGGACGGCGAACACGTCCTCCAGCTGACGATCGTACGTCTCGGCCCAGAGGTGGTAACCGTTCTCGACGCTCACGAGCTGCGTGGTGATGCGAATCCGGTTTCCGACCTTCCGCACGCTGCCCTCCAAGACCGACACCACGCCGAGCTTCTCGCCGATCTCGCGCACGTCCACTTCCTTGCCCTTGAAGGCGAAGGACGAGGTGCGGGAGGCCACCTGCATGCCCGGCACCTTGGAGAGGGCGTTGATGATCTCCTCGGTCATGCCGTCGCTGAAGTACTCGTTCTCGGGATCGGCGCTCATGTTGGTGAGCGGGAGGACGGCGATGGACTTCTGCGCCGGCGCGCTCTTCTGCGATTCCGTGGGCGTGCGTTGCGGGCCCGCACCGGCCTCTCGAGAGATCTGGCGGAGCGCCTCCGCGAAATCGGCTGCGGAAGGGAACCGGTCCACCGGCGTCCGAGAGAGCGCGCGGGTCACCGCCACGTCCACCGCCTCCGGGACGTCCCGCGTGACCCGCACCCTGGGGATCGGCGAGACGAAGCGCTTGGCGATCACCGCCTGGGCGGTGGGCCCCGTGAACGGCGGTTCGCCGCTCAGCATCTCGTACAGCACGCATCCCAGGCTGTAGAGATCGCTGCGGCCGTCAACCTCACTGTCGCCGCTCGCCTGCTCGGGGCTCATGTAGGCCGGCGTGCCGACCGCCATGCCGGTCTGGGTGAGCGAGCCGCCGCCGCTCAGCGCNNAGCAGGATGTTCTCCGGCTTGATGTCCCGGTGCACCACCTGGTGGCGATGGGCGTAGTCCAGGGCGGAGGCGACCTCGCGCGTGATCCTGAGCGCATCCTCCAGCGGAAGCTGACGCTCGCGGTCGAGCCGCTCCCGCACCGAGCGCCCCTCCATGTTGGGCATCACATAGAAGAGGAGCCCGTCGGCCTCGCCGGAGTCGTACACCGGCAGGATGTGGGGGTGGGTGAGGCCCGCGGCCAGCTTGATCTCGCGCAGGAAGCGGTCGGCGCCGATCTCGGCCGAGATCTCCGGTCGCAGCACCTTCAGGGCGACCTTGCGGTCGTGGCGGAGGTCGCGGGCGAGGAAGACCACGGCCATGCCCCCCTGGCCGAGTTCCCTCTCAATGGTGTAGCGGCCGGCGAGTCCGGCCTCCAGGCGCTGCAATGGGCTTGTCACAGGCCGGAAAGATGCGTTGGGGGGTGGGTTGCCGCCACGGCGACGTGTTAGACTGCAAGCGTTCGAAGAAGCAGGCAGGCTCAGGAGAGGGGACCATGGATCGCGAGCAACTGCGTGCAACTCAGTCTCCGTTGAAGGAGAGGTACCGGAGCGACCCGGCGTCGGCCGTGGTCACCCTGCGGGCGGCTGGCAGGCTCGGAGAAGACGTCTCCTGCAACGTCGAGACAGGGCGCGCTCTCGTCACAGCGGGCCTGCATCGCGCGACGGGGGGAACCGGCCTCGCCGCGTGTTCGGGGGACATGCTCCTGCAGGCGCTGGTGGCCTGCGCCGGGGTCACGCTCGGCGCGGTTGCCACTTCGATGGGCATCGTCGTTCGCGGCGGAACACTCACGGCGGAGGGCGACCTTGATTTCCGGGGCACGCTGGGCGTGTCGAAGGAGGCTCCGGTGGGATTCCGCGACATTCGCCTTCGGATCTCCATCGATACCGACGCCCCCGAGCCGGAGCAGCGCAAGCTGCTGGAACTGACCGAGCGCTACTGCGTGGTGTACCAGACGCTCGTTGGCCACCCGGCGGTTCGCCTGTCGTATGCAGGTGAGGGCGGCGCCTAGGGCAGGGAAGCGACCTCGAGAATCAGGAGAGGCGGTCGAGGGCCTCGATCAGTTCAACAGTTCCTCGATGCCGGCCGTGCGCAGCAGGCGCGCATACCTCGGGTCGCGGGCGAGCCCGTGGTGGTCGTAGGGAAGGTCGTTCAGCACGCGGCGGAGCCGGCCGGGCCGGTGATGGTACGCGCGCTCCACCCAATCCATGGCCTGAGTCCACTCACCCAGCTCCGCCAGCACGATGATGATCCTGTCGGCCACCAGACGGGTGCTGCGGGTTTCGGCGAATGCGCCATCGCGCTCCGCCTCCGCCGCCAGCGCGGCCAACTCGCGCCGGAGATCGCGCTCGCGCGCGACGAGCCAGCCATGCTGCGCCGCGTCCTCCGCGACCGCGGCGATGCGGGCAGCGTCGCCGCGTATGCCGAGCAGCTGGCGGCGCGCGTCGAGCCCCTCGTCGTGGCGGCCCGCGCGGTGACAGCTCATCTCCAGCCGTTCGAGCGCGGCGTCATACCGCGGGTGCAGCCGCAGCGCCTGACGCAAAGGCGCGATCGCCTCGTCATAGCGGCCCAGGGCCATCAGCACGTCGGCGAGGCCGACGTACATGAACGCGGCCCTCGGGGCCAACTGCACCGCCGCCCGCATGTGGTCCAAGGCGTCCAGCGGGCGCCCTGCGATCCTGAGCCAGGCCCCGTACATGCGGTGCGCATCGGGGTCGTCGGGATCCAGCTCGACGCTCAGGGCCAGCTCCGAGCCGGCCATCTCGAAATCGTCCTCCCAGTAGAGGAAGACGGTGCCCAGGGCCATGTGCACCTGGCCCAGTGAATCGTCGATGGCCAGCGCCCGCAGGCGCAGGTCCCGCGCCTTGGGCAGGGCCTCGTCACGGTCGGCGAAGCCCCGCACGCCCAGGACCTGCCACAGGTTCGCCAGCGCCGTCAGGGCCGCGGCGCTGCCCGGCGCCTTGGCCACGGCCTTCTCGGCGTACACCCGCCCCATGAGCAGCTTCTCCCGGGCGCCTTCGCCCCCCTGGGTCGAGTGGGTGTACAGGTCTCGCGCCTTGCCCACGAGCGCCTGGACCTCGGGCGGGTCGGGCATCGCATCGTGCGGCCCCGCGCGGCGGGCGGGGGCGACGCGCCTGGGGCCGGAGGTGTGCTCGAGCGGCCGCAGCGCGTCGAGCACGGCGGCCGCGTCGGCCGGGCGCCGGTCGCGGTCCTTGGCCAGGAGCTGCTCGATCAGCGCCGCGAGTGCGGGATCCACGTCGGGCCGGCACTCGACTAGGGGCGGCACGGGCTCCGCGAAGTGGGCGGCGAGTGTGGCGACCGCGGAGGGTCGGACGAAGGGCGGCTGGCCGGCGAGCAGCTCGTAGGCCACGCAACCCAGGCTGTAGAGGTCGGCCCGCCCGTCGAGGTCCCGCTGGCTCGAGGCCTGCTCGGGACTCATGTACGCCACGGTGCCGATGATCATGCCCGTGGCCGTCAGCGACGCCCCGTCCGGAGCCGCCTGCTCGCCCGCGGCGATGCCGAAGTCCGCCAGCAACGCCCGCCCGCCGTACCAGAAGATGTTCTCGGGCTTCACGTCGCGGTGCACGATGCCCATGCCGTGCGCATACGCCAGCGCCTCGGCCGTATCGGCGATGATCCGCATGACGTCGGCGGCCGCCACCGGCCGGCCGTCGTCCAGGTGGGCGCGCAGCGTCGCGCCGTCGATGAACGGCATCACGTAGTACAGCCAGCCGTCGGATTCCCCGGAATCGAACAGCGGCACGATGTTGGGATGCACCAGCTGGGCCGTCAGGCGGATCTCGCGCGCGAAGCGCTCGGCGCCGAGGGCGCGCGACAGCTCCGGCGTCAGCACCTTGATCGCGACCGCGCGGCCCAGGGTCCCGTCCCGGCCCAGGTACACCGTGCCCATCCCGCCGTGGCCCAACTCCCGCGACACGGTGAAACGGGCCGGCAGCGACGGCCTGAGCACCCCGGCCCCGGTCATGTATGGTGACGACGGTGAGGCACTAGCGTCGCACTGCCGCCCGGATCTTGGCGAGGTGGTGGAAGCTGTGGCGCAGGGCGTGGTCCTCGATGAAGAACTGCGCCGTCAGCGGTGCGTCCGCGTTGAGCGACACCGGAGCCGCGCGGTCCAGCTCCTGGTCCGTCAATGCCCGGACCGCGTCCGCGGCCGCACGAGCGTTTCGCCGCAGCAGCTCCACGGTCTCCTGCTTCCCCACGGCGGCGTGGTCGTGGGCGTGGCCGGCATTCAGCTTGGCGACGTCGGCCCAGCTGAGGCCGGTGACGGCCTTGCCCGACGCGATGGTCCGGGCCAGGTCCACTTCGATCGGATACATGCTGGCGACGTGATGCACCATCACGCCGGCCTGGCGGCCGTCGGGAGGGACCGACATGCGCCACTCGGCGTCGGACAGCCCCTCGGCGAAGCTGGCAAGCGTGTGCGCTCCAAGCTCGATGCGGTCCGCAAGTGCTTCGGCGCGGGCGCCCATGGGATCCTCACTTTATCGGTGAGCGCCAAATGTAACCGCAGGGATACCAGCACGCTGAGCGAAGCTGCTAGAACTCAAACTGCTCGATCCGGCGGAGCGCGATCCGGAGCGGCACGACCGTGGCCGTGACGCACACCCCGATCACCAGCAGGAACGCGCCGACCATCAGCGGCGAGACGACGAGCGGCTCCTGGTTGAAGGCGGCGTGCAGGTAGCGGTACACCGGCACCGATTCGATCACGATCACCAGGGCCAGCAGCGCCACCGTCGCCATCATGAAGACCAGGCCGCCGAAGCTGGTCGGAATCTGCGCGGCGTTCTCCGTCTCGAACTGCGGGTAGAGCGCGCCGAAGGCCAGCGCCAGCGCGCTGATGGCCAGCGTCAGCAGGACGATGGTCCCCACGCCCACCGCCATCATGAACGGCGTCGCCTTGAGGATGACGTTGGTGAGGATGGTGATGGCCAGCGCCAGGACCAGCAGCGGGACCGTGCCCACCCAGTACTTGGACCAGAGCAGCGTGCGCAGCTCGAGCGGGCTGGAGCGCAGCAGCCACATCTGCCGCCCCTCGAGGCTCACCGCGGGGAAGATGAANNCGACACCAGGTAGAACGGCACCTGCTCGCCACGGAACAGCGGCAGCGCCCGGATGTTGAACAGGTAGACCAGCAGCAGCGCGGCCAGCAGGATGAGCTGGCTCCACTGCGTGGTGTCGCGGAAGAAGAGCTTCAGGTCCTTGAGGACGAACTCGCGCCGCGCCGCGCCGAGGGGATTGAGCAGGTTCCCCAGCGCCCGGGCCCACCATCCCCCGCGCACGAACCGCTCCGCCCCCTCCTGCGCCCGGGTGAAGCCGGTGTGATAGAGCCGCACGTGCAGCGCCGCGCCCAGCACCACCGCCGCGCCCGCCGTGGACCAGAGGAGATAGAGCGGCAGCCAGTCCATCTTCCCGCCCAAGTAACTCATCACCGTCCTGGCCACCCAGTCGCTCGGCAGGAGCGGACTGGCCGGCGCGCGCAGCACGGTGATGAAGTCGAGCAGGTTGCGGAACCCCTCGGGGCGCGCCAGCTGCTCGGGCCGGATGATGCGGAACAGCAGGATGACGCCCGCCGCCGCGGCCAGCGCGATGATGGAGAGCAGGTCGCGGGTGCGCCGTGCCGGGAAGACGTTGACCAGGATCAGCGTCGCGGCCGAGCCCAGCACGGCCGGCAGC
>PMIK01000267.1:0-240 GCA_003157095.1 Gemmatimonadota bacterium
CTGGCCCGAGCGCGAGCACCTGATCAACGACGGCGGAGTGGTGGGTCGCGAGGCGCTCGGCGTGCACGTGGATCTCGACGCGCTGATCCGGCGGGCCAACGTGCTGGCGACATCCTTCAGGGAGGCGTCCGAGAGCCTGTCGGCGCATGCCCAGCAGCTCGCCGCCACCCCCTCGATCACGCCGACGACCGGCTTTCTGACCAGCAAGTTCTCCTACATCCGCTACCACCCGATCCTGCA
>PMIK01000267.1:302-5544 GCA_003157095.1 Gemmatimonadota bacterium
CCGCACCTGCACTACGAGGTGCTGGTGAACGGAAAGCCGGTGGATCCGCTGCGATATATCCTGCCTGATGCCATTACGGACTAAGCTGAGAGGGCAGTCAGGCGGTATTCAGTTCCGAGGGTAGTTGCGAGACGTTGAGTGGTTGTGAGATGTGAGTCGACAGGACGAGCGAAAGGCCCCGCCGCGGAACCGCGACGAGGCCTTTTTCTCACTCGGCGAGCTCGCCCCTCGTAACCACTCGCAACTCGGCGTCTCGCAACTGCTCTGCAATCTGTCGGCTGCCTACTGTCCCTTCTTCTGGGGAGCCGTGAAATCCACCTTCGGCACTTCCCGCGCCTGGGCCGTCGTGACCTCGAAGTACTCCCGCGGGCCCTTCCCGATCACCTTCGCCGTCAGCACCTGCGGGAATAGCCGGATGTAGGCGTTGTACGTCTGCACCGCGGTATTGTAATCGCCTCGCGCCGTCGAAATCCGGTTCTCCGTTCCCTCGAGCTGATCCTGCAGCGCCCGGAAGTTCTCGTTCGACTTGAGTTGCGGGTAGTTCTCCGAGATCGCCAACAGGCGGCCCAGGGCGCCCGTCAGCCCCTGGTTCGCCTCCGACATCTGCTGCAGGCTCCCGCTCTGAACGGCTCCGCCGAGGCGGGCGCGCGCGTCGGCGACGGCGATGAAGATCGTCTGCTCCTGCTGCGCGTAGCCACGCACGGTCTCGACCAGGTTCGGCACCAGATCGGCTCTGCGCTGCAACTGCACCTCGATCTGGCTCTTGAAGGCGTTGGCCTGCTCATCCAGCGTCTGGATGCGGTTGTATCCGCACCCCGCGAGCAACACGGCCGCGGCAGCGAACAGCGCGCGCTTCATCCTTGTTCCCCTCCGAAGAAATGCGACCCGCACTCGACATCGCGGAAGCGAGACAGAAGATAATAACCACGACGCCATGACGCCCACCTACTCATTCGTCAGTGTAGTCGCCACACTTACGCGACACCATGGCGACCGTATTATAGCATATATCAAACTCATCCCAATGCACCGCACACATCAATGCCTGGCTCGACTCCATGAATTGACATGGCCGCAACGGCGATTCAAATTACCAACCGGTTAGTTACTAATTGATTGGAGTTGGCCCATGGCACTCCACCATACCGACGCTGAAGCCCCTCCTCCGCGCTGGCAGCGCCGCAAGGAGGCGCGACCGAGCGAGATCCTGGCTGCGGCCATGGAGACGTTCGTCGAGCACGGCTACGCGGCAACCAAGCTCGAGGATGTGGCGAAGCGGGCGGGGGTCACCAAGGGCACCCTCTACATCTACTTCGAGAGCAAGGAAGCGCTCTTCAAGGCGGTGGTGCGCGAGAGCATCGTTCCCATCCTCGCGACGGCCGAGCAGATGGCCCAGGACCGGTCGGCCGATCCGAAGCTGCTGCTCAGGCGGCTGATGAACGACTGGTGGGAGGCGATGGGCCCCTCCGGCCTGGGCGGCCTCCCCAAGCTGGTGATGTCGGAGGCCACGAACTTCCCGGAACTGGCTCAGTTCTGGTACGACGAAGTCGTCAGGCGCGGCCGCCAGGTCTTCGCGCAGGTGCTGCGCCGAGGCATGGAGCAGGGGACCTTCCGGAGCGTGGATGTAGACCTCGCCGTGCGCATGATCCTTGCACCCGTGCTGATGGCCGCGATCTGGAAGCACTCGTTCCTCGCCTGCGAGAAGGAAGCGTTTCCCGTTGAGCAATACCTGGCGACTTCGATCGACATTTTTCTGCGTGGCGTGGCCGCAACGCCGGGCGCCCCGGAGGTTCTCGATGCGTAGGCTCGCGGCGCAGGTCATCCTGGCGGTGGCGTGGCTCGCGCCCACGCGCGGCGCGGCGCAGACCGCGACGGGCCCTCAGCGTTTGACGCTGGCCGGCGCCGTGCAGCAGGCCACCCAGGACGCGCCGGGCGTGCAGACGGCGGGCTATCGGGTGGACGCGGCACGGGCACGCGTCGGCGAGGCGCGATCGAGCCTGCTGCCCAACCTGTCGGTGGCCGGCGCCTGGTACAACCGGTCGGCGACCTTGGCGAGCACCGGCTTCTCGTTCCCGCCGAACCTCGGTTTTTCGCTGCCCGCGCTCATCGGCCCCTACGACAACCTCGATGCCCGGGTGCGGCTGACGCAGACCCTGTTCGACTACTCGGCCTGGCAGCACTTGCAGGCGGAGAGATTCCAGACAGCGGGCAGCACGGCGGACCGCACGGCTGCGGCGCAGGCCGCGGCGCGCACGGCGGCGCTGGCGTATCTGGGGGCCGTCCGGGCGGCGTCGCTGCTGGCCGCGCGGCAGGCCGATGCCGAGATCGCCGCGCAGCTGCTCTCGCTCGCGGAGGCACAGTTGCAGGCGGGAGTGAGCGCGCCCCTCGACGTCACAAGGGCGCGGACGCAGCTCGTGGCCGCGCAGGGCGCGCTGCTGGTTGCGCGCAACCAGCGCCAGAAGGCGGACATTGACCTCGCGATGGCCCTCGGCGCCGACCCGGCCACCACCTATCTGCTCGCCGACACGCTGACCGGTGACTTGGGCGCTTCGTCCGCTCCCACCGACACCGCCGCGGCATTGGCGCTCGGGCTCGAGCGGCGTCCGGACCTGACGGCGGAAGCGGCGAGGGGCGAGCACGCCCACGCGGAGCAGCGGGCCATCGCCAGCGAGCGGCTACCGCGGGTTGACCTCGCCGCGGACTTCGGCCCCAACGGCAAGACCGTAGGGACCACGCTCAACACGCGGGCCATCGCGGTGCAGGTCACCGTACCGCTGCTGGACGGCTTTCGTCGCGAGGCGCGGAGCGACGAGCAGCAGGCGGCGGCACGCGAGAGCGGCGCAAGGGCCGGCGACCTTCGCCGGCAGATCGCGGCCCAGGTCAGGGCCGCGCTGCTGGACCTGGGCTCGGGAGTGGAGCAGCACGGCGTAGCGGGCCAGCGGCTGGCGCTGGCCGTAGAGGAACTCGACGAGGCGCGCGAGCGGTTCGCCAGCGGCGTGGCAGGCAATATCGACGTCATCACCGCGCAGGCGAGTCTGAACCTCGCCCGTGATGCGGAAATCGAGTCACGCTACGTCACCGCGGCCGCGCGCGTCAGCCTGGCGTACGCCGCCGGCGTAGCAGAGACGGTTCACTAGAGGCACTCGACTAGATTGCGTGAGAGGCAACCGATGGCCACCATGACCGAGACCGCACCACCACCACCGGCACCGGCGGCGAGCCGCCCGGCCGACGCGCTTCCCCTGGAGGAGGAGTCCGGCCTGACGACCGGCCGCCCCAAGCCCTGGCTCCTCGCCCTGGGCGCCGTCGTGGCGGTGATCCTGCTGGCTCTCGGCGCCCGCGCCATCTGGTTCGCCGTCACCCACATTTCGACCGATGACGCGCAGGTGGACGGCCATGTCACACCGATCTCGCCGCGGATCGGCGGGTTCGTCGTGTCCATCCGCGTGCGCGAGAACCAGCAGGTCAAGGCGGGCGACACTCTGGTGGTGCTCGACGACCGGGACCTGCGCGCCCGGCTCGCGCAGTCCGACGCCGATCTCGCCGCGCTCATCGCCACGGTAGGCTCGCGCGGGAAAGTCGGGCAGTCGGTCGCCCAACTCGACCAGGCGAAGGCCGCTGCGGCCGCCGCCGCAGCGACCGTGATCCAGACGGAAGCCAATGCGGAAAAGGCGACCAACGACCTCGAGCGCGCCCGGGCGCTGAGCGCGCGGAACATCGTCAGCCGGCAGGCGCTCGACGCCGCAGAGGCCGCCGCCCGCGCCACGGCCGCGCAGCTCACCGCCGCCCAGCGCAACGCCGCGGCGGCCCAGGAGCAGGTCACCGCCGCCGGCGCGGCGCTCACCGGATCCGAGGCCCGCGTGGCCGCCGCCCGCGCCGTGCGCGATGTGACCGCCCTTCAGCTCTCCTACAGCGTGGTGACCGCGCCCGTTTCGGGCGTGGTGAGCAAGAAGTCGGTGGAACTCGGCCAACTGGTCCAGGCGGGCCAGCCGCTGATGAGCGTCGTGCCGCTCGAGGACGTATGGGTGGTGGCGAACTTCAAGGAGACCCAAGTCGCGAACATCGTGCCGGGCGCGCCGGCGGTGATCAAGGCCGACGCCTACCCGGGGCGCGTCTTCAACGGCAGCGTGGAGAGCGTGAGCCCGGCTACCGGCGCCAAGTTCTCGCTCCTGCCGCCGGACAATGCGACGGGGAATTTCACCAAGGTCGTGCAGCGCATTCCGGTGCGCATCCGCCTGGAAGGCCAGACGGACCCCGCACACTTGCTGCGTCCTGGGATGAGCGTGGACGTCACGATCAGGCCCAAGTAGAACACGGTAGGAGGATCGGCAGAACGCAGAGCAGTTGCCAGACGGCAAAGCGGGAAGTGGTTGCCAGTCGCCAAGTCACGAGGGGCCAGACCAGTCGACAGTACTTGCGACTGGCCTGGCCCCCGACGTCTACCGGCTGGTAACTACTTCCTCCTTGCCGTCTGGTAACTTTCCCGACTTCGGTTCCGTCTCACGTCTCCATCTTGTCGATGACGTCCGCCAGCTTCTCCATCGTATCAACGTACCTGCCCGCGATCGGATCGTAAGCCGCGAGCGGGGGCGGGGTCCTGCCATCCAGCGCGCCCAGCAGCCACTCGAAGGCGGAGACGTCGAGTTCGGCTGCCGCGGCCGTCTCGCGGACCAGGGCATCGTGGTCCGTCGGCGGCACGCCGCCGGCGAGCCGCAGGAAGGCGCGGAACAANNGCGTACTCCGTCCTCAGGCGCAGCACCTTCCCTCGAACCTCGTGCTCCAACTCGGTCCGCAGGTCGCTTCGCCGAGTCGTGAGGCCGTCGAACGGATCCTTCCCCGCCACAACGCGGTGGGCCTCCCGCATGTCCTCGATCTCGATCGGAAACACGTCGGTCGAAGCGCGCCACTCCGCGTCAGCGAAGATCAAAGGGGCCGGCTGGCCCCCCTTCGCCCACTCCGCCACCACCGGCGTCGCCGCGTGCAGCGCCATCACGGATGCGTCCTTCACGATCAGGAGCAGGTTGATGTCCGATCGGCCCTCGACGTGCGTCCCCCGCGCGGCCGAGCCGAAGAGCAGGAGCGAGACGAGGTTCTCGCCGAGCGCCGACTCCAGGCGACGGGCGAACTCCTCCATGCCGACCTTCTTGTCCGCCGCCATCAGAATCCTCCCGAGGCGCCACCGCCGCTGAATCCGCCACCGCCGCCGAACCCGCCGAACCCCCCGCCACCAAACCCGCCCCCG
>PMIK01000005.1 GCA_003157095.1 Gemmatimonadota bacterium
CACCGCGTGATCCCGGGCTTCATGGCCCAGGGCGGCGATCCGACCGGCACGGGGAGCGGCGGCCCCGGCTACAGCATCGCCTGCGAATGCTACCGGCCCGAGCACCGGCTGCACTTCCGCGGCAGCCTGAGCATGGCCCACGCCGGCCGCGACACCGGCGGCTCGCAGTTCTTCATCACGCACGCTCCGCAGCCCCACCTGGACGGCGGCTACACGGTGTTCGGCCAGTTGCTGCAGGGCGACGACGTGCTGGATCAGATCGTGCAGGGAGATCGCATCCGCCGCATCTTCCGCTGACCATGCGCCGCACCCTGACCCGGCTGGTCCTGCTCACGGCTCTGGTGGCGTCGTCGCTGACGGTCCGCGGCCAGGCCCAGTTCGGCGCCTTCGGAACGAACAAGATCCAGTACCGCCGCTTCGACTGGCACCTGCTGCACGGCGAGCACGTGGACCTGTACTTCTATCCGGCGGAGGAGGAGCTGGCACGGGTGGCGCTCTCCTACGCGGAGGAGAGCTACCGGACCCTGGCGCTCCGGTTCCGCTACGGCATCACGGCCCGCATCCCCCTCATCGTCTATGCCTCGCACCAGGACTTCGAGCAGACCAACGTGCTGCCGTTCGTGCCGCCGGAGGCGCTGCTCGGGGTCACAGAGTTCCTCAAGGACCGCGTGGCGGTGCCGTTCACCGGCAGCTACGCCGAATTCCGCCACAGCCTGCGTCACGAGCTGGTTCACGTCTTCCAGCTCGCCAAGCTCAAGCTGATCTACACCCTGTACCCGCGCCAGCAGGCGGTGGAGATGCCGCTGTGGTGGCAGGAAGGGCTGGCGGAGTACTGGTCCGCGGGCGAGGACAGCCGGGACTACATGATCCTGCGCGACCTGACCGTCGAGGCGCGGCTGCCCACGATCGAAGAGCTTGGCGGGGCGTCGGGCGGCATCGTGTACCCGCTCGGCGGGATGGTGGTGCGGTTCCTGGCCACGCGCTACGGCGACTGGCGCATCGTCCAGATGTACGACGACGCCTGGAAATACCGGGACTTCGATGCGCTGGTGCGCGGGGTGTTCGGGCGCACGCTGCAGCAGCTCAGCGCCGAATGGCAATACGACATGCGCCGCCGCTTCTACCCCACGGTCACGGCGCAGCGGCCGCTGGAGCTGGACGCCCGGCGGATCGCGACGCTCGCCATCAAGCCCACGGTGTGGGCCGAGCCGTACGATTCGGCGCCGCAGGTCCTGTATCTCTCCCCGCGCACCGGGTACACCGACATCTACTCGGTGCCGCTGGCGGGCGGCAAACCGCGCACCGTGGTGAAGGGAGAGCGGACCGCGGAGTTCGAGTCGTTCCATCCGTTCGAGTCCCGCCTCGACGTGTCGTCCAAGGGTGTCGTGGCCTTCGCGAGCCAGTACCAGGACCGCGACGCGCTGTTCTTCTGGGATCTGGCGCGGCAGCAGATCGTCGGCCGCTACCAGTTTCCCGACCTGGTCTCGATCCTCTCGCCGAGCTGGTCGCCGGACGGGCGCGAGGTGGTCTTCTCCGGTCTCGCGCTGTCGGGCTACTCCGATCTCTATCTGCTCCACCTCGACACGGGGGCGCTGGAGCGCCTGACCGCCGACCGCTACCAGGACGGGGACCCGTCGTTCGCCCCCGACGGGCGGCGCATCGTGTTCGCGTCCGACCGCACGGCGTTCGGTGCGACGGGTGGGCAGAACCTGTTCGTCATGGACCTCGCCACCCGGGCCATCCGCTATCTGACCTACGGCGACTGGAGGGACGAAGGCCCGCGCTGGTCGGCCGCCACGGGGCGGATCAGCTTCACGTCCGACCGGCTCGGGACCTTCGACGTGTACTCCGTGGACAGCATGGGCGCGGGCCGCCGCGAAACCGCGGTGCCGGGCGGCGCGTTCGACGCCGAGTGGGTGCCGTCGGCGGGCCGCTACGTGGTCGCGGGGTTCGAGCACCTCTCCTTCAGCATCTACTCGGTCCGGCCGCAGCCGGACACGGAGGCGGCGGTCGTGCTGGCCGCGAATCCGGCGCCGGCGGCCTGGCCCTGGGTGGAGCTGACGGATACCGCAGTCGCGGGTGTCGCGGCCGCGCCTTACCAGGAGCACTACACCGTGGATTTCGCCGCCGGCGGCGCGGTGTACTCCCCGGGATACCTGTCGGCTCAGGGCGCCGCATTCCTGCTCTCGGACATGCTGAGCGATCACCAGGTGTACGTCAGCCTCATGTCGTTCCAGGAAGGCAACAGCCTCGGCAGCCTGGTCAACGACATCAATGCTACGGCCATCTACCTCAATCAGGCGCAGCGCCTCAACTGGGGCGTAGGCGCGTTCCGCACGCGGGGCCTGTTCTACACCAGCGACTTCAACCAGGTCTTCGAGGAATCGTCCTACGGCGGGCTGGTGGAGCTGCGATACCCGCTGTCGCGGTTCTCCCGGGTGGAAACGCAGTTCCGGGTGGCGTACTCCGACCGCACCGACTTCTCACTGCCTTCCGATCCGTTCACGGCCGGGTTCCCGCACCGCCGCGGCCTGATCACCTCGAACTACTTGTCGTTCGTGCACGACAACTCGCTTTGGCTCGAGACCGGGCCGATTGACGGCAGCTTCTCGCAGATCACCGGTGGCATCGTCACCGACCTCCAGAATGCGCGGCTCGACAGCTGGCTCCTGACGGCCGACCTGCGCCGCTACGTCCGTACCAGCCTGCACACCGCGGTGGCGGTGCGCGGGTTCGCGTTCTACTCCGGCGGCGAGCGTCCCGAGCGCGTCACCATCGGCGGCTCGTGGGCGGTGCGCGGCTATCCGCAGTACTCCTACCTCGCCGGCGATCGAGCGCTGATGGCGAACGTCGAGTGGCGGTTCCCGCTCACCAACTACTTGTCCATCGGCTCCCCCATCGGCGAGATTCGCTTTCCGGGGGTGCAGGGTGCGTTGTTCGGCGACCTCGGGCGCGCGTGGTCGGAGCAGGCGACCGAGCGCGGCTGGCTGGGCGCGTACGGGCTGGGGCTGCGGATGAGCCTGTTCGGCCCCCTCATCCTGCGACTGGACATGGGCTGGCGGTACGGTCTTGGCAACGTGGCTGCCTATTCGCTCCCGGCGAACTATCCGGTCAACAACCGCGAGAACGGCTTCGTGGCACTCTGGTTCGGGTTCGACTACTGACACCGTGA
>PMIK01000016.1 GCA_003157095.1 Gemmatimonadota bacterium
CCATGAGTCATGCCATCGAGGTCATGGGCGGGACCGACTTCGAGGTGCACCGCCGCTGGCGCGACGACCTGCTGGCCTATCGCTCGCAGCTCGAGGCGTTCCTGCGTTCCAAGGGCGTGCAGCTCGGCGGCTTTCGCATCGCGATCACCACGAGATCGAGCACCACCGGCGGGCGGACGAGCAACCAGACGGTCCGCATCGGAGGCCCCGGCACGGAGGACACGCGGCTCGACCTTTCGTCGCTTCCCCGGTTCGCCCCGCGGCCCGAGTCGTTCGGCGCCGCCCTCGGCCGTGCGACGCCTGACCTCGTCATCATGGCGCTGTGGGCGGCCGCCGGTCTGCTGCTNNTGAGAGGTGAGAAGGTCAAGTGAGGGGTGAGAGGGGGAACTGCGTGAGAGGCCCTCTCACGCCGTCACACGTCTCACCTCTCACCCATGCTTCTCACGCCTCACCTCTCACTTCTCACTTTCACTTTCGAACAGCCTGAGTTCCGGCGCATCGGGCCACCTGGCCCTCACCCGCTCGATGACGGCCTTGGCCTTAACTGGGTCCTTCTGATTGAGCCGGTAAATCTCCGACAGGCGCAGCGCCGACTGGATCTGCACGTGACGCGTGACGCCGTCGGCCGTGAGATGGTCTTCGAGCAATCGGATGGTGTCGTCGAGCGTGAGGTCGGGCGGTTCCTCGACGGTGGCCGAGCCCGTGAGAATCCCGAGGAGCCAACTTCCCAACGGTCCGAAGACGCTGTCCGACAGGAAGTCCCATGCCCACCAGACGGTACCGAACGCCCCGGACGCTGCGAACCATCGGGCGTCGCCCGTCAGGCCCAGAAGCGCGGTCAGCACGGTGGCTGCCCCGAGGAAGGTGCGGCCGACGGCGCTCGGCGAAGTGGCGGGACCGAAAGTCGGCATCGCTACTCCCCTCTTGGGCGGCAGGCGCTATATTTCCATCCCGTCACTTGACGCAGAAACAGAACACGCAATTCAATTTCCCATAAGGGGGGCTCGTGAGTACCAGAACGCGTCTTCTCCCGCTCATCGGCATCACCGTGTTGGCCCTGGCGGCGCCACGGCCGGCCCATGCTCAGTTCAAGTTCGGTCCCCAGCTGGACTGGGCGAGCCAGAGCATCGGGTTCGGCGTGGGGGCCCGGGCTGAAATGAGCCTCGACCAGTACATCCCGACGGTGAAGGGCCTCGGCGTTAACGCTTCCTTCGACTACTTCTTCCCGGGCAGCAGCATCACCTTCTGGGAGATCAACGCGGACCCGACATACCACTTTGCTATCCCCAACGTCAGTTTCGCCCCGTACGTTGGCGCCGGTCTCAATCTCTCGCACACTAGCGTGTCGAACTGTCCGTTCAGCGGCTGCAGCAGCACCAACGCCGGCCTCAATCTCCTCGTTGGCACCAACTTCCCGGCACTGGGCAAGATCACGCCGTTCGCTGAGCTGCGCGTGGAAATCAGGACCGGCGGCGCCTTCGTCATCACGGGCGGTGTTCTGTTCTAAGACTCGTCAGCGCTCTCGCCGCGCTGTTGATGCCCTGCGCCGTCCAGGCGCAGGGCATCTCGTATCGCGTCAGCGTGGGCAACACGGGGGATCGCGCCTTCCACGTGCACGCCGAGTTCCCGGCACCGGCCGGGCGCGACACCTTTCTCGTTTCGCTCCCGGCCTGGTCGCCCGGCTCCTACGAGATCATGCACTACGCCCGCTACGTCCACGGCTTCTCGGCGGCGACCGCCGACGGGCGGCCGCTGTTCTGGGACAAGGCGGACCAGGACACCTGGCGGATCGTGACCGGGGGGGCGGCTCGCATCGTGGTCGAGTTCCAGACCGACCCCGACTCGGTGGCGCTCGAGCTGAGCCGCATCGGACCCGACTTCGCCTTCTTCAACGGCACGAACCTCTTCCTCTACCCGGAGGGCGCCGGCTTCGACTACCCAGCCGACGTGCAACTCGACGCGCCCGCCGGCTGGCGGATTGCGACCGGCCTCAGGCCTGAAGGTGAGCCGGGCCACTATCGCGCGGCCAGCTACCACGATCTGGTGGACTCGCCGACCTTCCTCGGCAAGTTCGCGCTGGACAGCGTCGCCGTGGACGGCCACGCCGTCCGTTTCGCGATCTACCCCGATTCGGCCCTCACGCCGGCGGTGTGGGACAGCGTCGCCGACGCGCTGCGACGCATCGCCGCAACCCAGAACCGGATCATGGGCGGCGCGCCGTACGATGACTACACCGTGCTGCTCTACTCGCCGGCCGCCGATATGGAGTGGGCCGGCGGGCTGGAGCACCGCAACTCGCAGCTCGACATCATCGCGCAGGGCTTCTTCGCCACCGACCGGCGGCGCGGCGTGCTCGGGGAGTTCACGCGCCCGCTGCTCTCGCACGAGTTCTTCCACCTGTGGAACGTCAAGCGCATCCGTCCGGCCGCGATGTGGCCATATGACTACGCACACGAGCAGGTCACGCCGCTGCTCTGGTGGTCGGAGGGCGTCACCGACTACTACGGTGACGTCACCCTCGCGCGGAGCGGGCTATGGACGGTCGAGCAATTCGTCGCCAGCATGGACGCCAACGCCCAGCAGGTCGAGGGCGCGGCGGAGATCGTCGCGGTCGAGGACGCGAGCATTGACACCTGGATCCACCCTACCTGGGTGGACGAGGCCCAGTACTACTACCCGAAGGGCTCGCTGCTCGGACTCATGCTCGACATCCGGATCCGTGAGGCGACCGGCAACCGCCACTCCCTCGACGACGTCATGCGCACGCTGCTCGCGGACTTCTGGCAGCGGGGACGGGGCTTCACGACAGAGGATCTGCTCGACCGCATCCGGCCGTGGGATCCCGGGGTAGACGAGTTCTACCGTCGCTACATTCGCGGCCGTGAAGCGCTGCCGTACGACAGTGTCCTGCCCGGCGGCGGGATCGCGGTCGAGTGGCATGAGGAGCGCATACCGATGGTCGGAGTGGGCGCGGAGAAGCCCGAGCAGGGAGGCGTCCTGGTGAGCGAGGTCACGCCGGGGTCGTTCGCGGACGCGGTGGGGCTGCAGCCGGGCGACGTGCTGCTCCGGGTGGGTGACGTCGCCACCAGCAACCCGGTCTGGCCGTTGATCTTCCGCACCCGCTACGCCGCGGCGGAGGGCCGCGCGATTCAGGCCGTCTACCGTCATGCGGGGCGGGAGGTGGTGCGTTCCGGCACGGTGCGGGTGCGCATCGCGCGGGCCATCGCGCTGCGACCCGACGCGCGGGCATCCGCCGCCGCGCGAGCGATCCTCGAGGGAATCGCCGGGGCGGCACGGTGACGGGACCCGCTGGAGCGGCGGGCGCGGACGCGATCCGGGTGCGGATCCGGCTGTTCGCGTCCTACGCCGAGGCGGCGGGGCGCGACGAGCTCGATCTCGTCCTCTCGGCTGGCGCAACCGCCGCCGACGCGCTCGCGGCGGTCCGCGGCCAGCCATGGGCATCCCGGCTCCCGCCGAGTCCCGCGGTGGCGGTCAACCGCCGCTACGCCAAGGGGGAGATCGCCCTGCGGGAGGGCGACGAGGTCGCCATCATCCCGCCCGTGGCCGGCGGATAGCGCGGTCACGGCGCGCGAGGCTTGCCCGCCGCCAACCCGCCGCATAACTATGTGGGCCATGAGTCCGTGGCTGACCGACCGGCCGATTGACGTCGGCCAGCTGCTGTCGGACGCCGCATCGGCGGGCGCGGGCGGCACGGTCGTCTTCCTGGGCACCGTGCGGCGGTCGGCCGAGGACGGCGCCATCGAAGCGATCGAGTACTCCGCCTACGACGAGATGGCCGAGGCGGAGTTCGAGCGGATCGTGGCAGAGGCGACGGCCCGCTGGCCGCAGGCCAGGGTGGCGTTGCGGCACCGCATCGGACTGGTGCCGCTCGGAGAGGCGAGCGTGGTCATCGTCACGGCGGCACCGCACCGCGCCGAGGCGTATGCCGCGTCGCGGTTCCTCATCGAGGAGACCAAGCGGCGCGCGCCGATCTGGAAGAAGGAGCGCTTCCTCTCGGGGCAATCGCGCTGGGTGGAAGGGCAGCAGGGGGGAGGGTGACCGGGCG
>PMIK01000230.1 GCA_003157095.1 Gemmatimonadota bacterium
GTAGACGTAGGTGGTCACAGAACCGGCATCGTCCTGCGTGAGCCTGTTACCGACGGCGTCATACGTCCACTTGACCACCCGGCCACCCGGATACGTTGTCTGGGTCAGCCTGCCAAGGCCGTCATACAGGTACGCCTCGATGTTCCCCGCATGGTCGGTCTTGGAGGTGCGGTTGCCCCGGAGATCGTAGGCGTAGTGCCAGCCCTGAAGGATCTGGTTAGTCCTGTCCCGCGTGACCATGTGGATCAACTGGGAAGAGGCGTCGTAGGAGTACTCCGTCCACACGCCGTTGCCGTAGAGGGCCTTGGTGCGCCGCCCAGCGGCAGTGTATTCATAGCGCGTTTCCGAGCCGTCGGCGTCGGTGACCTTGGCGGGCCGTTTGTTCGTGTCCCTTCGGCAAGCGTGCGTAGGGGCCTTGGTGGCGCGGGTGAGGTGCCGTTGCTGGGCCGGCCGGGGGTGGCGGCCGGCCAGGTAGCGTGATCGATCTGCGGCGGGCACCGACGGAGGGACGCTCTCAGAACGACGGCCATCTCCCGGTCCACGCAGGCCCGGTTCACGGCGACCGGCAGGGGCCCACGCCGAGGCGCGCCAGCGCCTCGTGGTAGTTCCAAGGCATCCAGTCGGATGGATACTCGGCGACCTTGTCGTGGTGGCGCTGGAGCGCGACGAGATAGTCGAAGGGGTTGACGCCGTTCAACTCCGATGTGTGGATCATGCTCATGTGGACGTCGCCGACGTGCGCGCCATTGAGGGTCTTGTAGAAGAGCGAGTTCTTCCGGTGGCAGATGGCCATCTTCAGCGCCCGCTCGCAGATCGAGTTGTCGAGCGGTGCGCCGGGCTTCTCCAGGAAAAGGGTCAGCTTCGGCCAGTGTGTGAGCATGTACTTGATGGCCTTGCCGAGTCCGGAGTGCGGCTCGACCTTGTGCTCGGCAAACTGTGCCTCCATCCACGTATTGAGGTCGTCCATCACCTGTTTGCTCTCGGCCTGGTGGAAGCGGAGCCGCTCATCGTCCGACATCTTCTGCTCGCGGGCGCAAGCGTCGTTCTTGTAGACCTTGCCCAACTCTTCCAGGACGTGCTGGCACTCATCGGGGAAGTTGTTGATGACCTCCACAAATTGCCGCCTGCCGTGCGCGTTGCATCCGGCCACGATCGTCTTGAGCTGGCCGGCCGTGTTGGCGGCGAGCGCGTCGCACATCTGGATCGGTGGCGGCAGCTCCGCGAGGCGGTGCGCGAGCACCTCGGCCAGGTTCTCGCCCGCGTGCCGGCGGCCGGTGAAGAACAGGGCGATCCGGTGCCCGCCGGCGACGGCGACGATTCCCGAAGTGTACACGCCGGTCCGCTCGCCGGACGGCCTTTCGTCATCATCGCCGTCGGCCTCGTGGCGGGACTCCGCCATCAGCTCGAGGACCTTCATCCCGGTGTCGTCGTTGTGCAGCAGCTTCCCTTGCGCCGCCTGCCGGCAAAGCTCCTCGTGCGCGGGCGCCATCAGGCCAGCGGCCCGCGCCACCACTTCCCACTGCGTCGGCGGCGGCAACGGGATCCCGAAGCCCTTCTCCAGTCGCGCGATGCGATTGAACGGCAGCCCGGTACCGTAGCGGAGCAGGCCGATCATGCTCGTCGCCGTTTCGTCGTACTTGTCCGGTCCGACGCCCTCGGGCGCCTCCGCGGTGAAGACCTCCAAGCAGGCATTGCAGCGCAGCCGGTCCAGCTCGTAGCGGAAGGCGCGCAGCGGCGCCATGGCCCGCACGCGCAGCAGCAACGCCGGCTCCGCCAGCGGATAGACCTTGCCCTGCTTACACTCGGGACACGGGTCGCCGCTCTTGAGCGAGGTGTGTGCCACCTTGACCTGCTCGGCGCCGACGTAGGCCGCGGCGCCGTTGCGGCCATGCCCCGGCGCCTTCGGCTTGGCCTTGGCCTCACCTGCCGGAGCACCAGCGCCGCTTCCGGCGCCCTCCGGCCCTCCGGTCGCCTCACCCCCGGTTCCTCCGGCGCCGCCGACCACATGGCTGGTCTTCTCCGTCTTCGCGCCGAACAGCATCCGGCGCAGCCGGTCGATCGTCGTCCCCTTCGCCTCCAACTCCTGCGTCAGGAACGCCAGCGTGTCCACCGCCGCGCTCAGCGTCGCGTGATCTTCAGGGCTCAGCGCCGGCTTGGCACGCTCGACGATCGCCTTGAGATCAACCAGTTTCAGCTCGCGCCGCTTAGGCTCCGGACCCTTGCGCTTGATCCGCGGGCGGCTCATGGCAGCCTCGCCAGTCGCTCCCGGAAGTCCCGGACCAGCGGGTAGCCCAGCACGTCCTTGACCGGACGATTCGGACCGCGGTGCATCCGGTCGTCCTTGCCCCGTCCCGTGGTCCGCCCGAGGAATATCCAGTTGGCCGCCCGATAGCATATCCCGCGATAACGCTCGCTGTGCACGAACGTCTCCAAAAAGTACACCGGGTGCCCATACACCCGCTCCCACGCCAACGGCAGCATCCGCGCCATCCGGCCCAACAGGTGCGACGCCAGATGCGGCACCTGGACCCACGGCAGGATAAGGTACCGGCTGTTGTACGCCACGAAGCGGATGTTTTGCCGTCGCGCCGAAGCAGACCAGCCGATGAACCGATCGCGTGGCCCGAGGTGTCGCGGCGCCGAGCTCCACGCCACGCACGCCACCGGCCGCTCGCCCGCGAACGCCATGAACTTCAGGTGTTCGCCCACGGGCTGCACGTAACCGAGGTAGTGGTGTTCCTGGATCAGACCGTTGAACAGTGCCTCCCCCGCCGTCCGCCGCACCTGCCGGATCTCGACCGGCCCGAGTGCCGCCAGCGTCGTGACCACCGGCGTGCGGTCCATCTCCACCGGCAGCGGGGGGACGATGCGCCGCCGTGGGCGATGCGACACCCACTGCGGCGGCGGCAGTGTGAGGTGGCCTGCGCGCGACAGCGCGAGCAGCAGCCCGCGGCACACCGCGTCCCGCGGTGTCCCGTTGGGCTGCACCCAACCCCACGCCGCACAGACATCCAGCGACAGCTTTCGCCGGCTGGCCCCGGGGTGCTGGGCGATCAGCGACCGAAGGAACGCCACGTCGCCGGTGCTTACGACTCGTCCGCGATAGGTGAGCAGCGTGTCCATGCCCCTTACGTATCAGGGGCTGCGGTAGAACGCAAGCCTATTCTTTGCACCGCCGGGTCGTCCACGCGGCGCCACTCCGGCGGCGCCATCGTGGCCGCCGGGTCACCGCCGCACAGCAGTACCTGCAACTCGTGCGCGCGCAACGCCGCCCCCGCGTCCGCCGACGACGGCGTGTCCTTGCCCCGAGTAAGGGCTGCTTCGCTGCCGCCCCCGTGGGGCCACCAGCGAAACCTCCCCCGCGACAGCCGCTTGTGGCACAGCCAGAACCCTTGCCCGTCGTAGAC
>PMIK01000114.1 GCA_003157095.1 Gemmatimonadota bacterium
CGGCGGCCGCACGCTCGAACAGCGACTTGGACACGTAGTCGCGCGCCAGGGCGAACGGATCGCCACCGGCCGCGCCGCGCAACGGGGCCGCCGCGGCCGTGGACCGGAGCTCCGAGAACAGGCTGTCCAGCAGCCGCGGATCGAAGACGAAAGGCTCTTCGCCCTCCGCCAGCGGCCGTTCCACCGAGGGCTCGGGAAGCGCCGCCCGCGACGCCTCCCCCTCGGGCAAGTCCATGGCGAGCAGGTATTCCTGGCGGACGTAGTATGGATCGAGCTCGAGCGCCCGCTTCACCTCCCGCAGCGCGCCCTCGAACTCGCCGAGGTGCGAGAGCGTGAACGAGAGGTTGTAGTGCGCGGCCGCCGAGTTGGGATCCGCCGCGACCGCGCGCGCAAAGGCGTTGCGCGCATCGGGATAGCGCTGCAGCTCGACGAGCACCATCCCGACCCCGTTCCATGCGACCGCCGAGTCGGGCGCGATCTCGATGACCTGGCGGTACGCCTCCAGCGAGAGCTGGTGGCGGCGCATCTGAGTCAGGAGCAGCGCGAGGTTCAACCGGGCGGCGAGGAGGTGGCCTGCCCCGGCGAGGGCGTCGCGGAACGCCTCCACCGCGGGCTCCACTTGATGGAGCGACACCAGCACGACGCCGAGGTTGTTCTTGGCGGGCGCGTAGCCGGGGTCCGCGGCGAGCGCCCGCCGGTACGACGCCAGCGCGTCGTCCCGCCGGCCGCACTGGTGCAAACTGACGCCGCGCTCGTTCCAGTATTTCGCCGACGCGGGCTCCTCGGCCACCAGCGCGTCGTACAGCTCCAGCGCGGCCGGAAGGTCGCGGCGCAGCAGGTGCACCTCCGCCATCGCGCGCCGGACCAGCGCGCGGTCCTCGCCACGCTCCAGCGCGAGGCGGTACTCGTGGAGCGCCTCCTGGTAGTACCCCTTCTGGCGGAAGGCGTGGGCGAGATGGTAATGCGCCAGGCTGGCGCCCTCGCCGCCCGGCCGGTCGACGCCGGGCGCGGCGCGGGCGGCCGGGCGCTCCGGCAAGCTCCGCGTGTCCCGCTGCTCCAGCGCGAGGTTGGCCTGGGCGCGGACCAGCACCGGGTTGAGCCGGGCCGCGCGCTTCGCCGCCGCGCGCGCGTCGGCGTGCCGCCCCAGGTCGTCGAGAACGAAGGCCAGCAGATGGTAGGCTTCGGCGTTGTCGGGGTTCAGCGCGACCGCGTGCTCGAGGGCGCCGAACGCAGCCTCGTTCTGGCCGCGGTTGTAGAGCACCTCGCCGCGGTGGTATTCGATGACCGACGACTCCGGATCGGCCTCCCGCGCGCGGTCGAACCACTCCAGCGCCGCCTCCAGATTGCCGAGCCGCTGCTCGAGCAGGCCCAGCTGGATCAGTGCCCCGAGATCCCGGGGATCGTGCGTGAGCAGCGTGGTGAACTCGGCCTGTGCCTCCTCGGACTGCCCCACCGCCGCGCAGGCGCGCGCCACCTCCCAGCGCGCGTCGCGGTCCTCCGGGTGACGGCGCAGCCGCTCGCGCAGCTCGGTGATCCGCCGGTCGTAGAACCCGCTCCGTCGGTACGCGATCTCCAGGTTGCGCTGGGCCAACGCCATCTTCGCATCCAGCTCCAGCGCATGAGTGAAGCAGCCGACCGCCTCGGAGTAGAGCCCCTTGCGGAAGTACAGCACCCCGAGGTTGTTGTGCGCGCCGGCGTCGGAGGGATCAATGCGACGCACGAACGATCGCAGGACGGCGAGATCGCGATCCGAGGCCACGGTTCCCGCCATCGCCGCCCCCGCCGTCAGGTGAGCCGGACCGCCTGCAGAATCGCGCGGAGCGCGGCGAAATCCGGTACGAGGAGAAAGTGGCCGCGCAGCGCCTCCGCCTCCGCTTCGACCTGGAACTGCGTCTCCACGCACAACACGTAATCCGGTTCGGTGCCGAAGTCGAGGCACGCGGAGGTGATCACCGCCGACGAGAGATCCACCAGCAGGCTCGGCACGGACGGCAGCAGCAGCATCCCCATGAAGGACGAGAGCGCACTCATGAAGGCGCCGCACAGGATGTTGCCCGCCTCCTTGAGGCTCGACTGCTCCAGCGCGCCGAACTCGGTCGTCGTGCCCGGCGTCCGCCGCAGCAGCAAGTCGCACAGCCGCTTCGCCGCAGCCTCGGGAAAGACGAGCAGGGTGCGCCCGGTGAGATCGCCCATCATGTGCAACAGGATCGCCGCGACCACCGGCGGCGGGTAGCCGAACAGCCCCGCGACGTCCTCCAGCCGCGACACGGTGATCTGCGGGACCGAGATCATGATCCGCCGGTTGGTCATCTGCGACAACGCCGTGGCGGCATGCCCCGCGCCGATGCTCTCCACCTCGCGCAGAGCGTCGAGCTGCAGGGCCTTGAGATCCCGAATGTCGTCCATCATGCTCCCACGCTAGATCAGGCCCCCGGCATCCAGGATCAGCGCCGGCGCCCCATCGCCCAGGATGGTGGCGCCGCTGAACACGGGGACCATGCCGCGGGGCGCCCCGAAGGGCTTCACGACGATCTCCTGCTGCCCCAGCAGCGCATCCACCACCACGCCGGAGCGCCGCTCGCCCATCTCCAGCACGATGACCGGCTGCCGCGCCGGCGGCGGCCCCGCCTCCGCCACGCCCAGCCGTTCCCCGAGGCGCAGCAGCGGCACGAGCTGGCCGCGCAGCAGCATGGCGTCCCGGCCCTGGATGCGTTGGATATCGCTCCGCCGCGGCTCCACCATCTCCACCACGTGGGTGAGGGGCATGGCATAGGTCTCGCCGCCGACCCGCGCCAGCAGGGCGCGGACGATGGCGAGGGTGGTCGGGAGCCGGATGGTGAAGGTCGTGCCCCGCCCGTCCTCGGACTTCACCTCCAGTGAGCCACCCAGGGCCCGGACGGTGCTGATCACCGCGTCCATGCCCACGCCCCGGCCCGAGATGTCGGTCACGTGCTCGGCGGTGCTGAAGCCGGCCAGCGCGATCACGTGCGCCAGCATGGCGTCGTCGCTCAGCTGCTCGACCTCGTCCCCCACCAGACCCAACTCGTGCGCCCGCTGCAGGACCCGCGCGCGATCGATCCCCCGCCCGTCGTCACTGACCCGGATGGCGACCGACGACCGCTCGCGCACCGCCGCGAGCACCAGCTGCCCAGCCGCCGGCTTGCCGCGAGCCACCCGCTCTTCCGGCGGCTCGATGCCGTGATCCACGGCGTTGCGAACGAGATGCACCAGTGGATCGGCAATCTCGTCGAGGATCGCGCGGTCCAGCTCGATTTCCTTCCCTTCCACCCGGAACGCGACCTCGCGCCCCACCTGCCGGGCAAGGTCCCGCACCATGCGTGGGAAACGGTCGAGCACCTGCCACACCGGGACCATGCGCGCCTGCAGGATCTCGCTCTGGAGCGTCGCGGACAGGCGCCCGATGTCGCGGGTCACGTCGGCGAGGTCCGGCTCCGCGAAGCGATGCGCCAGCGAGTCCAGGCGCCCCCGTGCGATGACCAGCTCACCGATCACGTTCATCAGCTCGTCGAGGCGGCGCAGATCAACGCGGATGTGGCGGGCGCGTGGCGCGTCGGGCGCCGCCTCCACCGCATCCTCGGCGGCCTCGACGCTCTCGATGTCGCCCGCCGCACGCAACGCCGCCTCGATTTGTGCCGCGGGCGCCGTCGTATCGAGGCGGAAGCCGAACCGCCCGTCGAAGCTGTCCGCCTCTATCGCCGCCGGCGACGGCGTGACCGCCTCCACCGGCCCCAGCGTCGCCGCACGGGCCAGCACCAGCAGCGCCCGCGCTCCCTTGAGCGCGGCGTCGGCGCGGAGGGTCACCCGCACGGCGACACCCTTGCCCGGCACCGTCGCGGGGAGCACGACCTGCAGCGATGGGCGCGCCGCGGCGGCGGGCGCGGCCGGCGCTGCGCGGCTGACCTCCGCGTCCAGCTCGGCCGCGAGCGGAGCAAACGCCGCCGGGTCGTCACGGCCCGCCACCGCCTCTGCGACCGCGCGCTCCAGCGCGTCGGCGGCGCGGAACAGGAGATCGAGCCGCGACGCGTTCACGGGCCCTTGGCCTCGCCGCACCAGATCGAGCAGGTTCTCGCTCCGGTGCGCCAGGTCGGCCACGCCCGCATACCCCATGGACGCCGCCATCCCCTTCAGCGAGTGGGCGGCGCGGAAGAGCCCGTCCACCGGCTCGCGGGCCGTGGCGTCGCGCTCCCACTCCAGGAGCAGATGGTTGAACGCGGAGAGGTGTTCGCGGCTCTCGCAGAGGAAGAGATCCGCGTAGCGGCGG
>PMIK01000079.1 GCA_003157095.1 Gemmatimonadota bacterium
CGTCGAGGAGTACACCGTCTTCGAGACGCTGACCAACTACGCTGACGTGCTCACCCGGCGCCCCGAGGCGTATCACGCGTTGCGGCCGGCGACCGATGCCGGCGTCTCGCTTACCGAGACGCCGCCATACGACGCGGAGGATCGGGCGCTGTTCGTGGACCGGATTCTGCCCGACGACCTGATGCTCGATCCCTATGCGGCGGCCCGGTACGCGCCCCTCGTCTCGTGGGCCCGGACCACCATGCGCTGTCGCATCGAGGCGCATGCTGCGGCGGTGGAGGTGGTTCTCGAAGCGCCGTCGGGCGACGTGCCGCTGGAGAAGCGGATCCACGTGGCTTCGGACGGCACGCTGGCGGTGGCCTATCGTTGGGACGCCGGGGCCGTCCGCCGGGGAGGTCGCTTTGCCCCCGAACTCTCCCTCTCGTCGGCGTTGGACCTCGATCTCAATCCCCCCGCCGAGCTGTGGCGATTCGCGATCGAGACCGTCGCCAAGTCCGAGCGCGGCCTGGAGCGGACGAAGCAGGGGGAGTCGGTGACGCCGCGTTGGCCGCTTGAGGCTGGCGCTGCACGCGTCGCGCTGAAGCTCCCCGCTGCCTGACCGGCGGCACGTGCATCGCACGGGCGAGCCGGATCTTCGACTCGCTTCGGCGATAGCGCCCGGGGCGCGGCCGTTGTACTGTGCGTGAGACGGCCGCGCGGGCGCCCCGTCGCGCACCCGGCGCGTGGAGTGTCACGCGGCAGAGGAGGGGAACGCCGATGCCCTGGCTCGAGCGAGTGATTCCGGTCGGCGCGGTGGCGGTGGCGCTGGCCGCCGGCGCCTGCAGCGAGAGCACGTCGCCCGGCGCCGCCGACCCGGTGGCTGTGGCATCCGATGTCAATGGCTTGAGCAGGGCCTTCACTGCGGGTCTCGGGTTCCAGAGCCTGTCCGCCCTGTCCCCGTCCTTCGCGCTCAGCGCGCCCACCGCCCGCCTGGCGCCGCCCGCGCCCTCCGTCAACGCCTGGGGCTTTGCCCGGGGCGGCGTGCTCGAGTTGATGCGGCAGTTGGGTGCCCGTGCGCCGGCGGCCCCGCTGGCGCTGTTCCCGGCGAACGTGCTCGGCAAGACGTTCGTGTGGGATACGTCCAGCGGCGGCCACTACCGCATGGACTCGACGATAACGGGCGCGCCGGCGGCCGGCGTCCGCTTCTGGCTCTACTACGTCGCGGCAGGGGGCAGCAGGCCCTCACTTCCGCTCCTGCCCATCGGCAACGTCGATCTCGCGGATCAGAGTACGCCGCAGGCCAACGCCGTCGGCGTGAAGATCCTGTACGGCGATCCGCGGCTGTCGGGCGGGCAGACGCTGGCCAACTACGCCCTCAAGGGCGTGCGCACCACCGGGAGCTTCACGCTCTCCGCGTCGGGCTACGTCGTGGACACGTCCGGCCAGCAGGTGACGTTCAGTCTCTCCAACGCGCTCAACACGGTGGACAGCACGCTCAGGATCTACGACACCTTGAGCGCGGCGAGCGGGGCGCAGGTGTGGATGCAGATGGTGGACAGCGGCTCGGCCCACTCGCACTCGCTGCAGNNTGGGCGACGGTGAGCGGCCCGGAATCGAACCCGGCGTTTACCGATGCCAGCGGACAGACGCTGACCATCGCCCAGGAGATCGCGACCGTCGAGATCCTGGCGGACTTCCTCGACATTTTCACGCACGCCGACGTCGTGTTCGCCCCGTCCGCGCTAGTCTTTCCGTAGGCCCGGGCGGAGTTCCGGATCGCAAACGGGCGGCCGCTGGCCGCCCGTTGTGCATGGTGCGGCGCAAAGGTATCGTCCCGGCCATGCGACCCATCTTCCTCCTGGCGGCACTGCCGCTCGCGGCGGCGCCGCTCTCCGCCCAGACCGACTCGGCTTTGATCCGCCACGCCCTGCGGCTGCACCGGGCGGTGCCGATGATCGACGGCCACAACGACCTGCCGTGGAAGCTCCGCACCCGCGGGAGCGACAGCTTCGACAGCTCCGACATCGGCCGCGTGGTATTCTCCTGGGATAGCATGGACATCTCGAAGCCCCAGCCGCAGCTGGCGACGGACATCCCCCGGCTCCGAAAGGGCGGCGTGGGCGGCGTGTTCTGGTCCACCTGGGTGCCGACGGAGATGATCCCGAGCGACGCCGCCCGCATCGAGCTGGAGCAGATTGACATTGTGCGGCGGATGCCGGAGCGGTACCCCAAGGTGTTCGCCCTGGCCCGCACCGCCGACGACATCCTGCGCATCCACCGCCAGGGGAAGATCGCCATAATGATCGGGATGGAGGGGGGGCACGTCATCGAGAATTCGCTGCCCCTGCTCCGGATGTACTACGACCTTGGCGCGCGCTACATGACCCTCACCCATTTCGCCACCCTGGCGTGGGCGGACGCGGCGGGCGACGACTCGACTCACCACGGCCTCACGCCGTTCGGGCGCGCGGTAGTGCAGGAGATGAACCGGCTCGGCATGCTGGTGGACCTCGCGCACGTCTCCGATTCGGTGATGGCGCAGACACTGCGGATCAGCCAGGCGCCGGTCATCTTCTCACACTCCTCGGCGCGGGCGCTGGCGGACGTGCCGCGCGACGTGCCCGACGACATCCTGCGGATGCTGCCGAAGAACGGCGGCGTCGTGATGGTCAACTTCTACTGTCCGTTCGTGGACTCGGCGGCGGTGCGTTACGTCCACGAGCAGCGCGGCGTTTTCGTCCAGGCGCGGCGGCAGTTCGGCACCGACAGCGCGGCTATCCGCGCGGCGGTGCAGCAGTGGTCGGCGGCGCACCCGGCCCCTCCACCGCCCTCGATCGCGGTCGTCGCGGATCACATTGACCACATCCGGCGTGTGGCGGGCATTGATTACATCGGCTACGGCAGCGACTTCGACGGCATGGATTGCGCGCCCAAGGGGCTCGAGGACGTGAGCGACTTCCCGGCGTTGACGGCCGAACTCATCCGGCGCGGCTACAGCGACGCGGACGTCGAGAAGGTGATCGGCCTCAACGTGGTGCGGGTGATGCGGCAGGCGGAACGCGTGGCGCGGCGCCTCCAGCGGGAGGAGCAGCCGGCGACCTCGACCATATTCACCCTGGACAGCCTGCCGCGCCGGTGAGCGTGGCGACGCGCGGCGCCAGCCTCCGGGGGGTGCTGCTGCTGGTGGTGGTGTTCCTGTCCGGCTGTGCGCACCGCCCCCCGGAACCGGCGGTAGCCGCGGTTCCGGCGGTAAACCCGTCGGCACCCGTCGTGGAGCCGCACCGGGCGACCGGCAGTTATGTCCTCACCACCGACCTCAAGCTCTCCAGGCCGGCCGCACCTGCTCCGCCACGGCGCCAGCGGCGTCCGCCGCCGGCTCAGGTGCCAGCCCTCCGTTTGGACTTCCAGCCCCTCGCGGCGCCGGATGCCACGGCGGCCTCGAGCACGCAGCTGTCCGCAACGGTCATCATCCCCGGCTACACGCGCTCCCCACCCGGCCGAACCGGCCAGGCTGCAGCCTGGTGGCCCCTGCCGGGCGACAGCGTGATCGTGCACCTCCCGACGCCGGGGGGGGACGGCCTGATGGACCTGCGCGGCGCACTGAAGGGGGACACGCTGTCGGGAGAAATCTGGTACACGAGCAGCGGCAGCGGCACGGTGTTCCAGATGGGGACGTTTCGGGCGGTGAAGCAGAAGCGATAGAGGGACTAGGGGCTAGGGACTAGGGGTTAGGGAGGGGCGGCGATCCCTAACCCCTAACCCCTAGCCCCAGCTGCTCAGAAGAACAGACCTACAAATCCATTCACGTGATTCGCCTTCAGCACACCCCGGGCGAACTCCGTCTCGAACCTCCGGAACTCGACTCCGAGCAGGAGCCCGCCGCCCGGCCGCCAGTGGAGGTGGCCCTCATAGACGACGTTCCTCAGGCGCGCGTTGCCCGGCAGCGTGCCGCCGACTTGCAGCAGATCGCCGTCGGTCGGGTCGTCGCGGCCGTAACCGCCGCCGAATTCCCAGGCGAACACCGGCCGGATGTCCAGCTGCGCCCAGCCGCCCCGGGTGCGGACCGGCTGGCCCTGGGGCCCCAAGTCCTGCGAAATGCCCCCGTCGCCCAAGCCGTTCAGCACCTGGCCGGTGAAAGCCTCGCCAGCAATCGTGACGACACCGGCCAGCACGATGTGGAGGTCGGCCGTGAGCGCCTGGCTTGCGATGGTGCCTGCACTGGTGGTCGAGATCCAGCCGCGGTGCGCCCCGAAGCCGATGGTGCTCTCGTTTTCGTCGTTGCCCCAGTCGAGATAGGCGCGCCCCTCGACGGCCGGCCGGCCGCTCCGCTCGCCGAGATCGGTGGCGGTCGCGTAGGCCGCGCCGGGGTCCCACAGCGGATCGAGCGCCGCCGCCTGAAGGCCGACGCGGAACGCGCTGCCTGCCTCGAGCGTCACGCGCGCCTGCGGAATCCACGCCCACAGGTTGCCGGCGCCCGCGAAGTCCGGGTAGCCGATCGCGGCGAATGACACCGGGCTCTGCTGGGAGACGAGCGCCTTCTCCTGGCCCAGCAGGAGGCCGATGTGCGGCCAGTCCACCCGGACGTTCGCCGTGCGAATGCGGGGTGGCGAGACCAGGCGGCCGTTGGCGTCAAGGCCGCCCCCGCCCCCGAAGAAGTCCAGCTGGAGGTCGCCGCTGACATCTCCGCCCAGCACCCGGCCGGGCCGGACGGTGATTCCGATCCGCGTCTGGCGGAGCACCCCTCCGATCGAGCTGTTCGGCAGGCCGGTGGTGTCCTGCGCGGCGGCCAGCCACTGCGGGACGTCGGCGTTGTTGAACTTGGCGCCGTCGTAGTAGCCGTTGACCAGGATGAGGCCGGAGATCTCGACGCGGTTCTGGAGCCTGGACTGGACGGACGACTGCACTTGGGCCTCCAGCTGGTGCTGCAGGCGCTGAATCGCCTCCTCAGCCTTCTCGAGCCGCTCCTCGAGCGAATCCTGCTGGGACTGGGCGTAGAGCGGCGCCGTGGCCGCTGCGCACAGCATCACGGCCAGCCCCAGGCGCATATGGATGGTCACCGGCGTCTCCTTTGGGGAAGCGTCTGCTTGACTAGCTTGGTCGTCGGGGTCAAACTCGTCCGATGCAAAGCATACGAAAAAGGTGGCAATTCCGCACCGCCGCGGCCGCCGCAGGCGTATTGGTGTGGATCGTGGCCGCGCCGGCTGTCCAGGCACAGGTGAGTGGCCGGGTCACCGTGACGGACGCTGGCGGCAAGCCGGCCGGTGACGTCGGCAACGCCGTGATCTACCTGGAGGGGCGCGGTCCGAGGGGCGCGGCGGTCAAGGTGGAGATGACGCTCGACGGCCGGAGCTTCAACCCGCGCGTGATCGTCGTGCCGGTCGGTTCCACCGTGACGTTCCCGAATCGGGACCCGTTCAATCACAACGTCTTTTCCCTGAGCGATCCCAACGGCTTCGACCTCGGCCTGTACGGGCGCGGAGAGTCGGGCGACCACCGCTTCCGCCATCCAGGCCTGGTGCGCGTGTACTGCAACATCCACCCCCGGATGAGCGGATTCATCGTGGTGCGCGACAACGCGTACTACGCCCAACCCGGCGCCGACGGCTCCTACGCGATCGCGAACGTGGCGCCCGGCACCTACGTCCTCCACGTCTGGCACGAGCGGGCCTCGGAAGCGACGCTGGAGATCACCGTGCCACTGGGTGGGCTCACGGGACAGGACGTCGCGCTGGACGCGAGCGGGTACCAGGCCGCCGCGCACAAGAACAAGTACGGCCAGGAGTACGGCTCTGGGGCGACGCGTGAGCGGTACTAGCCGGACTCGCAGTTTCGGGCTCACGCTCAAGATCTTCGTGGCCACGGCTCTGGTGGTGGTCGTGGTGCTGGGCGGCACGCTCGCGCTCGTTTCGGCCCAGGCCACGCGCAACGCCGACGAGGCGCTCCTCCAGCGCCTGGAGAACACCAGCGCGGTCGCCGGGCGCTTCATTGACGCCGAGAACGGCAAGCTGGCGAGCGGCGCCAAGGCAGCCACGCAGAACCCGGCCTTCATCGCCGAGTATGCGAAAGGAGGAGCGGGGGCGTTCCTCGACCTGGCCGGTTCGTTCAAGGAAATCCTGGACGCCGACTACGTGCTCATCACGGACAACCAGGCGGTGCTCAAGGCCCGCACCGACGATCCGTCGGCGTCGGGCACGCCGTACGATCCGCCCATCGTGGTGCAGGCGATCCAGGGCCGCCAGGGCGCCGGGTATGTGATCCAGGCGGATCAGCGCTTCTACCTGGCCGTCGCCACTCCCTTGAAAGACCAGGTCAGCGGTGTGGTGCAGGCCGTGGTGGTCGCAACGCACCAGGTGACCGACTCGCTCGCCGAGGCCGTGAAACGGGCGTCAGGCTCCGAGGTCGTCTTCTACCTGCTCGACCGGGACGACAAGCCGGTCATCGTGGCGAGCACGGTGCCTCGGACGTCCGAGCTGCAGCAGGTCGTGGTGGCCTCGGTCGCCGGGTTGGGAAAGGGCGGCGCAGACGCGGAGCGAGCCGAGGCGACGTTGGGCAGCGAGCACTTGATCGGCCTGACGCGGCCGCTCCAGAACCAGGGGAGCAGCCACCCCTTGGGCGGCTATCTGGCGCTCCGCTCGCGCAATCAGGAGTTGGCGGCGTTCCACCGGACCCAGCGCACCCTCGTGCTGGCGGGGCTCATCGGGCTGGCGCTCGCGCTGGCGGGTTCCTGGCTGGTGGGGCGCGTGATCGGCCGTCCGGTGCGCGCGCTGGTCGGCGTGGCCCGGCGCGTGGCCGAGGGCGACTACGAGGCGAAGGTCGAAGTCACGAGCCGGGACGAGATCGGCGAGCTGGCGTCGGCGTTCCAGCACATGGTCGAGGAGCTGAAGGCGAAGCAGCAGCTGGTCGAGGTGATGAGCGCCTCCACCAACCAGGTTACGCGGCCGATGTACACCGCGATGGGCGGCGTCGCATCGGCCACCGTCACGCGTCAGGTGCAGGCGGAACCGGGGATGCTGCCGGCGGGCGCCACGTTCGCCGGCCGGTACGAGATCAAGGGCGTGCTCGGCATGGGCGGGATGGGGGTCGTGTACCGCGCCTGGGACAAGGAGCTGGGCGAGCTGGTCGCGATCAAGACGCTGCGGATGGACGCCGCCCAGTCGGAGCCCGCGGCGCTGGAGCGGTTCAAGCAGGAGATCCGGCTGGCGCGGAAGATCACCCACCGCAACGTCGTCCGGACCCACGACCTCGGCGAGGTGGACGGGCTCTACTTCATCACGATGGAGTTCGTGGAGGGGCAGTCGCTCAAGCACCTCATCCAGAGCCGGGGCCCGCTGCCGGTCGCCGTGGTGCTGACCATCGGCAAGCAGCTGTGCCGCGCTCTGGAGGTTGCCCACGAGCAGGGGGTGATCCACCGCGACATCAAGCCCCAGAACCTCATCGTCGAGCCGTCCGGCACCCTCAAGGTGATGGACTTCGGCATCGCCCGGCTGGCCAAGCGCTCCGAGGGCATGACCCAGGCAGGCATGGCCGTCGGCACACCGGAGTACATGGCCCCCGAGCAGCTGCTGGGTGCGGATGTGGATTTCCGCGCCGACGTCTATGCCACCGGTGCGGTGCTGTTCGAATCGGTGACCGGCCGGCCGCCGTTCGTCGCCGACTCCCCGATCACCCTGGTCGCGAAGCAGCTGGAGGAATCGCCCCCGTCGCCGCGCAGCCTCAACGCGGAGGTGCCCGAAGCGCTGGCGGCCCTGATCCTCCGCGCGCTGAACAAGGACGCCGCAGACCGGCCGCAGAGCGCGGCGCTGCTCTTCGAGGAGCTGGATGCCATCGCGGTGTGAGCCGAGGTAGCGTGGGCGCGCCGCCGATCCATGTCCGTGGTCTCGGCAAGCGGTACGGCCCGGTCGTGGCCTTGAAAGACCTCTCTCTCGACGTCGCCGAGGGGGAGGTCTTCGGCTTCCTGGGCCCCAACGGGGCGGGGAAGACCACCACGATCCGGCTCCTGCTGGGGCTCATCCGGCCGGACAGCGGTGAGGGCACGGTGCTCGGCCATCCGGTCGGCGCGCGCGGCGTGGCGTGGCGCGGCGACATCGGGTTCCTGCCCGGCGACATGGCGTTCTGGCCGAGACTGTCGGGCGCGGACACGCTCGACTTCCTGGCGGGGCTCAGCGGGCGGCCTCCCGCAGGGCGGGCGCAGCTGCTGGAGCGTCTCGGGCTGGCGGCGCCCGAGCTGGCGCGCCACGTGCACACCTACTCCGACGGGATGAAGCAGAAGCTGGGGCTGGTGCAGGCGCTTCAGTGTGAGCCCCGGCTGGCCCTGCTGGACGAGCCCACCAAGGGCCTCGATCCGCTGGTGCAGCAGGCGTTCTACGAGATCGTGACCGACATGCGCAAGACGGGCGCGACGGTGTTCCTGTCTTCGCACGTGCTGCCCGAGGTCGAGCGCGTGTGCGACCGTGTGGCGATGCTGCGGGCCGGCGCCGTGGTCAGCGTGGGCGACGTGGAGACGCTGCGCCGCGCCGCGCGTCGGCGCGTGATCGCGGACTTCAGCGCCGACGCGGACGCCGCTTCACTCGCCCACTTCGGCGAGCTGATCATCGCGCAGCCGCGGCACGTGGAGCTGCTGGTCGCGCAGGCCGCGCTGCCCGCGCTCATCGTGCGGCTCGGGATGATGCCGCTCTCGGACGTCGTGGTGGAGCGGCCCACGCTCGAGGAAGCCTTCCTGGAGCACTACCGGTGAGCGTGGGGGTGCTGCTCCGGCATCACGCACGCCTCCACCGGGTGCCGCTCGTCCCGCTCGCGCTGGGCCTCGCGCTGTTCGAGTGGATGATGACGTTCGTGGCCGGCGAGCCATCGGTCTCCTGGTTTCTGACCTCGGCGCTGCGCGCGGCGCCGCCCGAGTTCCTGGCTCTGCTCAATCAGGATCTGCTGCTGGGTGTGAGCGCCCAGGGCATCGTGGGCGTCGGCTACGCACACCCCTTCGCGCTCATGATGATGGCGGTGTGGGCGGTGCGCGTGCCGAGCGCGGCGCTGGCGGGCGAGATCGGGCGAGGCACGATGGACCTGGTGGCCGCGCGGCCCGTGACCCGCGCCAGTCAGATCGCCGCCGCACTCGTGGCCCTGCTCGTCGGGCTGGTCATCCTGGCCGCCGCCGCATGGGCGGGGACGCTGCTCGGACTGACGCTGCGCCCGCTCGCGGGCGTCTCGGCCGTGCGCTATCTCCCGGTGGCCGGGGCGCTGTGCCTCATCTTCGCCTGCTTCGGCGCCGTGGGCATCCTGGTGTCGGCGCTGGCGCGGGAAGCCGGCGTCGCGATCGCCTGGCTGTCGGGGCTGCTGGCCGGGTCGTATGTGCTGGATTACGCGGCCCGCGTCTGGCCGCGCATCGCGGCACTCCGGCCCGTCTCGCTGTTCAGGTATTACGAGCCCCAGCAGGTGCTGAGCGCGGGGCTCGCGCTGCACGACGTCGTGGTGCCGGCCGCCGTGGGGGCGGCCGCCCTCATCGTGGCCTTCGGCGTCTTTGCCCGCCGCGATCTCTAGTTGCTCTTCGCGGTCTCCGCGAAGTCCCCGGCCCTGAGGCACCACTTGTGGCATTCGATCCGGTCGTCGCCGAACCGCTCGCAGCGGCGTACGTCGTCGAACCCGGCCACGGTGCCCACGAAGCCCGCCGGAGCGCCGAGCACCTTCATCGTGCGCCGAAGCACGGGGCACCACACGGTGCCGGCCACCCCGCGCTTGTCGAGCAGCATCCGCGCCGTCGAGATCCCGATCGTGGAGACGATCGCCACCAGAATCAGGAGAGCGATGCCCACCCAGACGGCGAGAATGGCCCAGAGCGTCAGATTCAGCATAAGGGACTCCTTCCCGATGGCCACCGGGAAGGTAGCGCATACCGCGGGCCGCGGTCACGCGACGAACGCCCGAATAGGCGACGGTTTCGCTCTTGTTTTCGCCCTCGCGTCGGCGGGCCCTAGCGCTCTACTTATCTATGAATGGCGCGTGATACCGCGCTGGCGATCGAGCACTCACTGTCCGAGAGGTCGAGGGTCCCCACATGAGCACGAAGGTGTCTGCGCTGTTGCTGTCCGCGGCGCTGCTCGTTCCGGCGTGCAAGCGCCACGAACAGGCCGCGGTGAAAGTGGATGCCGCCCAGCTCGCGGCGTTCGCGCCGCTCCCCGCGGCGATGGAGAGCCCGGCGAACCCACTCACCGAGGCCAAGACGGACCTCGGGAGGACGCTGTTCTACGACACCCGCCTTTCGCACGATCAGGATCTCTCGTGCAATTCCTGCCACGACCTGAAGGCCTACGGCGTGGATCAGCGGCAGTTCAGTGTCGGCACGAAGCACCAGCTCGGCGGGCGCAACTCCCAGACGGTTTACAACGCCGCGGCGCAGCTGGCGCAGTTCTGGGACGGCCGCGCCCCCACGGTCGAGGAGCAGGCTAAGGGGCCGATCCTGAATCCGGTGGAGATGGCGATGCCGAACTCACAGGCCGTGATCGCCCGGCTGCGTGCGGTGCCGGTCTACCGCGAGGCGTTCCGGAAGGCGTTCCCCGGCCAGTCCGACCCGATCACCTACGACAACGTCGGCCTTGCGATCGGTGCATTCGAGCGCCGGTTGGTGACGCCGAGCCCGTGGGACCGTTACCTCCAGGGCGACACGGCCGCGCTCACTCCAGCGGAGAAGCAGGGCTTCAACACGTTCATAGCGACTGGGTGCCAAGCGTGCCACAACGGTGCCCTCATGGGCGGCTCGATGTACGAGAAGATCGGCGTGGTGCGGCCGTGGCCGGACCGGACCGACATCGGGCGCGCGGCGATCACCCATCAGGCATCGGACACCCTGGTTTTCAAGGTCCCGTCGCTTCGCAACGTCGAGCGCACGGCACCGTACTTCCACAGGGGCACGGCGGCGACGCTGCACGAGGCCGTGTTGCTGATGGCGCAGCATCAGCTCGGCCGCGACCTCACGGAGCAGCAGGTGAGTGAGATCGAGGCGTTCCTTCACGCGCTGACCGGTGAAGTGTCGGCGGCCTACATCGCGCCGCGGATGCAGTAGCGGGCGCATCCACCAGGAGGAATTGTGGAGAAGACCAGCAAGGTTCCGCAGATCTACGGTTACACCGTGTGCGTGATCGCGGTCGTCACCTTCCTGATCTGCGCCACGGTGATCGTCAACAACGTGTTTGACCTGGCGAACCCGATCCAGGCAGGGTTCGGCATGGAGTCGTCGTTCGACGCGTACAAGGCGGCGCATGAGAAGGATCAGCGATCCGGGATGGCGGCGGCGGCCGCCGAGCCGCGTTCGGACACGGTATCGGAGGCGACGCTCCGGGGCCGCTACGAGGCGCTGCGCGCCGACCGAATTGCCCGGGTGCGCTTTCAGTCATGGAAGGCGATCACTACCAGTGGGCTGCTGCTGATCATCTCGGTCGTGCTGTTCGTGATGCATTGGCGGTGGATGAAGAAGGCTGGCAGCGCGGCGGAAGCCCATGCGGGGTGAGTTTCATGATGCGCTCCGGCACTGCTCACTTGCCATTGTCGCCTAGGCATAGCTCGGAAACAGCTTGTGCGATTGCAGATACCCATAAAGGGAATTATAATACCCACAATGGGTATATCTGCTGGACATGAGCCAAGCATGGCTGGAGCGCTCTTCTCACGCGTCCAACAGCGCGTCCTGGGCCTCCTGTTCTGCCAGCCCGATCGGAGCTTCTTTGGAGCCGAGGTGATTCGCTCGGTGAGATCGGGCTCGGGGGCTGTGCAGCGTGAGTTGAGTCGGCTGGCTGGGAGCGGGTTGGTCACGGTCACGCGTGTCGGTAACCAGAAGCACTACCGAGCCAACCGCGACTCGCCGGTGTTCGCAGAACTCCAAGGCCTCGTGCGCAAGACCCTCGGCCTAGCCGCTCCGCTACGGCAAGCACTGGCGCCTCTCGAGGGGCGGATTTGCACCGCCTTCACCTACGGCTCCGCCGTCCAGGGCGCCGATACGGCCCGGAGCGACCTTGATCTCATGGTGATTGCGGAGGGAATCTCCTATCCGGAACTGTTCGAAGCGCTCCAGGCGGCGGAGGCGGCGCTCCAGCGGCAGATATGCCCGCGGTTGAACACTCTGGAGGAATGGAGCCGCAAACTGGCAGCCGGCAGCTCTTTCGTCGTCAGGGTGGCGGCCGAGCCGAAGATCTTCCTCATCGGGTCGGACAGTGACCTCTCCTGATCTCGAGCACTTCGTCGCCAGCGGCAAGCTGAAGAAGGAGCCTGGCGACCAGGAGGAATTCGACGGACTGGTCCGCTCCGGCAAAGCCAGGCTGGCGGACGCAGTGAAGACGTCTCTGGCGCCGGAGAGCGGATTCGACCTGGCCTACAACGCGGCGCAGGCGTTGTCCCTGGCGGCGCTGCGCTGGCATGGCTACCGGTCCGACAGCCGGTACGTGGTGTTCCAGGCGCTGCCCCACACCTTGGGCGTCGCACCGTCGGTCTGGCGCATGCTCGCCCTCTGTCACCAGTGCTTTGACGACGCGGAAGACGAAGGACACCTGGAGGTGGACAGCCAGTTGCTCACCGATCTCATCGCGGCGGTCCAGTCAATCTCGGCGGCGATCACCGCGTTGGGCCCCGTTCCGGGCGCCACGTGAGGCGGCGTTGAGGGTCGTGAACAGCCCAGGCAAGGAGGAGTGATCTGCATGCCGCTCGCAGCCAACGTCGTCGTCGCGCTGGTCGCGGCTCTGCACCTCGGCTTTCTGGTGCTCGAGATGTTCTTGTGGAAGCGGCCGATGGGCCAGCGCGTCCTCGGCCTCCCGCGCGACGTGATGGTCTCGAGCGCGGCCCTCGCCGCGAACCAGGGGCTCTACAACGGCTTCATCGCCGCCGGCCTGGTCTGGGGACTGCTGGCCGGTCCGGCCGGGTTCGCGCCCAAGGTCTTCTTCCTCTCCTGCGTCGTCGTGGCCGGTGCGTTCGGCGCCGCCACCGCCAAGCGCTCCATACTCTGGGTGCAGGGAGTCCCCGGGGCTCTGGCGCTGCTGCTGGTGCTGCTCGCGCGCGGCTGAGCGCGCCGCAAAGCCGACCAGTTTCATCGGCGCGGACCGGGTTCCGAACAAGTACGAGGTGGCGCGACCGGCCTGCGAGGGCGACTGTAGTGGGTGGGGCGAGGTTCGCTCCGCACTTCAGGCGCTCCGATACTCGGACCGCCTCCACGAGGGGATTCTCCAATGACCGTCTGCAAGCAATTCCCGGCCGAGAACGTTCGTGAGTGGCGGCAGATCGAGCGCTGCATTCACGACGTCCTGGCGTTCACCGGCGCCGAGCCCTCAGCCATCGCCTCCATCACCGTCCGTATGAAGGTGTTCTTCGATCTGTGCGACCGCGAGTGCGCGACCGAGCGCGAGTTCCGGCAGTTGGTGGCCGACCTGCTCTTCGACCGCCTCAAGGTGGAGTCGGAGCTCTACTATGCGCGCAGCGCCGAGGTCCCTGCCTGATCGGCCTCTGCTGAGCGGACCTGAAGGCGGTTGAGGATGCGCCGGGATGGTTGACGTCACGGTGGCGGGCGGCACGGCCGCATTCGAGATCGAGGGGCTCGACAAGCTGTGGTCGCTCCGCAGCCGGCTGGAGATCCCGCTCGCGCACATCAAGGGTGTCCGACTGGATCCTGAGATCGCCCACGGTTGGTGGCACGGGCTTCGGGTCGCCGGCACGGAGATCCCCGGTGTGATTATGGCCGGGACGTTCCACCAGCACGGGAAGCGTGTGTTCTGGGACGTCCACGATCCCGACCGCACGATCGTCATCGAGCTGGTGGACGAACGCTACGACGAGCTGATCGTGGAGGTCGAGAGCCCCGCTTCGGTGCTCGGCCAACTGCAGGAGGCTCTGCGCAGCCGCCCGAGCTAGCGGCAGCAGTCTCTTCCCGCGCGAGCGCGTGCTTCCCTACCTGATCCTCGGCGCCACCTACGCGTTCGCGGCCGCCGTTCAGCCCGGGCCGTACCAGACCTACCTCATCTCCCAGGCACTGAGCCACGGGTGGCGGCGCACGCTGCCGGCGGCGCTGGCGCCGCTGTTGAGCGATGTGCCGATCATCCTGCTCGTGGTGTTCGTCCTGAGCCGGCTGCCGTTTGCGCTCGCGGAGGCCCTGCGCTGCGCGGGCGGGGTTTTCCTGCTCTACCTGGCATGGCGGGCTTTCCGGACGTGGCGAGCGTACCGGCTCGCGGCGGAAGACAGTGCGGCCACGGCGCGGCGGAGCCTCTTGAGCGCCGCGCTGGTGAACCTGCTGAATCCGAATCCCTATCTGGGCTGGAGCCTGGTGATGGGACCGCTGCTCCTCAAGGGCTGGCGCGAGACTCCGGCGCACGGGATCGCACTTCTGGTCGCCTTCTACGGCACGATGGTCGTCGCCTCGATGGGCATCATCGCGCTGTTCGCGGGCGCGAGGAGCCTGGGGCCTCGGGTGGCACGGGGGCTGGTCGGCATCTCGGCGGTGGCGCTGGCGTGCTTCGGTGGCTGGCAGCTCTGGTCGGGGGCAAGGCGCCTGCTGGGAGGATGACGATCAGGCTTCGATGATCCGGCGATGGAGAGTGCGGGGGCCTGGCTCGGCCGCCGGCGTCCGGCGCTCCCCGTCAAACCTGCAGATACCGCTCGCACAGCTCCACGAGCCGCTCGTCGTTCGCGGCCCGGGCCTTCTCGAGGATCGCGCGCACCTCTCCGAACAGTCGCGGCTCACCCCAGTAGTAGCCGGTCGCCATCTCGGCACTACCAGTCTGGCCGGCGCGAGCGGCCTCGAGGATCGCCTCGGCGGCCGCGGCGTCGAAGCCTGGATCGTCACGGGGCGGGAGCGAGATCCGGTACGCCGGATCGCCCCACGACTCGTGTTCGCCGACGAAGGCGCGTGACATCGCTACGATCGAATGAGGATCTGGTGCCCGGACGGCGCTGCGGCGCGGGCTACGGTCGGCGCAGCAGGGCCGGCGCCGGGGGCGGCGTGCGAGGAGCGGGAAGCACTGCGGCGAGGCCACCGTTGGCGGCACAGGCTCCCGGGGCTGGCGTACCGGCGAGGTACGAGCCGTCCTTGCAGCGCATCGTCGCGCCCGCGGGCGGAGCGGCGGCGCTGGCGGGCGCGGCGGCCTGCATCGCCATCGGTGCGACAGCCACTCTGGTGGTGGCGGACGGTGCCGGCGGCGTGGTCCTGGGCGGCATGGTCACCAGCAGGCCGCGGTGCGTCGCGCATCCGCTGGTGGTGGCCGGCGAGACGACGAACGTGCCATCCTTGCACTGGGCGACCGCATTGGTCGGCGGCTGCATGCGCGCGGCCGCGGCCACGTGCCGCACCGAATCCACCGGCAATCCGACCTGCGCCGGGGCGCGCGGAGGCACGGTCGGGACCGCCTGCCTGGCAGCCGAACCGCGGGCCGCGGCGCGAGTCGGAGCGCCGGCCGGCGGCGGAGCCGGAACGGGCGGGTGCCGGAGGGCCGGCGCCGGTGTCGCGACCGGCAGCGGGGGCGGAGCCGGCGACGCCGGCGCCTGCGCCTGCGCGGCGGCGGGCGCGGCGACGAACGCCAGGGCGAGCACCAGGCCGAGCGCCCCGACATA
>PMIK01000139.1 GCA_003157095.1 Gemmatimonadota bacterium
AGCCACGACCCGTCGCTCAAGGGCCGGCCCACCGGGTGGCGGCTGCCGATCCGCGACATTCGCGCGTCGGTCGGCGCGGGCTTCCTCTATCCGCTGTGCGGGACCATGCAGACCATGCCGGGACTCCCGACGCGGCCGGTGTACTACGACGTGGACCTGGATCTCAAGACGGGGAAAGTCGTGGGACTCTTCTAGAGTTGCAGAGTTGCAGGGTTGCAGGGTTGCAGCGGTACGAAGGCATGAAGTGCCAAGTAGTACCAAGACGCGCCGCGTCTGTTCACTACTGTGCACTGACCGCTTCGAGCCACTGCAACTCTGCAACTCTGTCATTGCCAGACTCGCACCCAATCCACCTGCATCCGGGTCGTGCTCCGCGTGCGCGACCCGTAGCCGCCCGCGGGGATCGAACCGGCCCACGACGCGCTCTGCACTTCGCAGGTCAGCCTGATGAACTCGGGCCGGCGGGAGACGCCTTCCCCCGTCGCCCACTGCCGGACCCCGTCCAGGAAGAACTCGTAGCCGTCCGCCGTCCACAGCAACGCGTAGGTGTGCCACCCGTTCTGGAGCGGCGTGGCGCCCGCGGGCGGCGCGCCGCTCCCGCCTGCGTGCTTGTGGTCGGCTCCGTAGCCGTCCCAGTGCACGTTGGCCACGTAGCTGTTGGAGATGTCCGCGCCGGCCGTGTCGCGCGACCGGTGCTCGACGATGTCAATCTCCGCACCCGCGGCGCCCGGATCGCCGACGGGGTTGCCGATGGCCGGCGAGCTCATCCAGAACGCGCCCCACTCACCCGGCGACGACTCGAAACGCACCCGCGCTTCGAACCAGCCGTATGTCCACAGCAGCTTGCGGGCGGTGTCGAGAAACCCGGTGACATGGGTGCCGTCGCCGCTGTACGTCGTGACAGTCAGCATCCCGTCGGCGACCGAGACGGCATCGGGAGAGTTCCGCGCGTCGCGGCGCGGCCCCGCGTACACCGTCCACGCCGTGGTATCGAGCGCGGAGCCCTCGAACTCGTCGTGCCACACCAACCGGTAACCGGGCCGCGGAGCGCCCAACGATGCGGGGACGGTCGCCGCCGGGCGGGCGGCCGCGCACCCCGAACAGAGCAGGAACGCTACGACGACGAGGACTCGATGACGGGTCAGATGCTCCTCAGCGGCGTGAGGAGGGATGAAACCGGGCGCGCGGGCGGCGCTGAGCGCGCAGGCGCGGCCGCCCAACGGCGCAACCTCAGGAGCCGACCGAGGCCGCGATCCGCACCTGTTTGTTGAGCGCGCGGGCGGCCAGCTCGCGCACGGCCTTGTCGCCGTCGCGCGCCAGGTTTCGAAGCGCGGCGACCGCCGCCTGCCCACCGGCGATGCGCAGGCCCTCCACCGCCGCGACCCGATTCGCCAACGGGCGCCGTCCGATCAGCCGGCCTCCGGGCTCGGCCGCCTTGGCGAGCGCCTGGATGGCGTCCGGCGTTCCGATGCGGCCCAGCGCGCGGTAGTACTCGCGCAGCACGTCGGGTTCCTGCTCCTGCTCGGCGAATGCCACCAGCGGCATCGCCAGGGCNNGGCGTGCCGATCTTCGCGAGCGCCACCGCCGCCGCGCGCCTCACCCGCGGATCGCTGTGCGCCAGGCACTTGATCAGATTCGGCACGGCCTCCTCGACCCGCTGCACGCCCATCGCCTCGGCGACGTTCCGGACCACGAACCACTGGTCGTGCTGGAGCATGTGCACCACCTGCTCGAGGCCCTCCGGTATCCCCCGCAGCGCCGTCACCAGCGCGCGGCGCTCCCTCAGCTCATTGGCCGCCACCAGCGACGCGAGGAGCACCACCGCCGCGTCGGCCCCGCCGCGCTGCATCACCTTCGTCGCCTCGGGCCCGAGCCGCGGGTCGCTGACGAACGGCGCCACCAGCTCGAGGTGCTCGCGCGTGAGCAGGCGCTGCAGCACGATTCGGTAGCTGTTGTGCGGAGTGCCCGCGGGCGCCGCCGGCTCCCACGCGATCATCGCCGCCATCGCATGCACCGCCGGCTCGATCTGGTTGGCCTCCAGCGCCTCCTGAATGCCGAGGACGAGGTCAGTCAGCGTGTCGAGGATGCCGGCACCGTAGGGTTCGCGCGCCACCTCCGCCAGCGCCGCCGCGAGCGGCTGGCTGGCCGGGCCCACCGGGAGGCCGAGGGTGGGAAGACTCGTGCGCTCCGCAGTCGGCCCGGACGCTCGCGTGCCGGTCGTTGTGAGCCCCGCCATTCGCGCGACCGGTGTCGCGGGCCCGGACGTTGGCGCACCCGGCTCGGTGGCCGGTTTCGGCGGCTCCGGCTTCGCGTCGCGCTCCCCCGAGGTCCGCTTCAGGTCCAGATCCAGGGTGTGCGCGATCGCGGGCAGATCAACCACCGGCGGTTCCGGCTCGCGAGCCGCCGCGCGCGTGTGGCCGCCGGCCGCCATCGCCTGCTGGATCGCCTCCGCCTCGAACGCCTGCGACACGCTGTGGCTGCGATGGGCCTCGTTGATCTCCTCGAACTGCACCGGGATCACCATGATCGCCGTGGAGCGCGCGTCCCGCAGGCGCATCTTGATGCGCTGAATGCCTCCCTCAGTGCGAGGATCGGAGGCCAGGCCGCGGATCAGGGCCAGCAACTCCAGCGGCGAGGCGCCCTTCCCGATCGCGACCTCGGCGACACCGTGATCGCGCATCCGCTCGATGATCCCCGGGACGTACGGGAGCGAATCCGGAATGCCCACGTCGTCCACGGTGAGCATGTC
>PMIK01000205.1 GCA_003157095.1 Gemmatimonadota bacterium
GCTGGCACCGCGGTCAATATCGCGCAGGCAGATGGCGGTCGCGTCCACATTGGGCAGCGTGCACGCGACGGCCGCCGCCTTGAGATCCGGCCGGATCATGTTCGGGTAAAGACCCTGCTGTGTCGCGCTGGGGAGCGAGCTGAGCGGAGCGCTGCGTCCGACGAATCCCGCGTCCACGCGGAGCGCACGCACCGAGTCGGGATGGCCCGGCATGCCCCAGCCGATCGCGATGTTCGCGCCACCGAGGGGCAAGGTCCACGCGCGCGAATGCAGGGCCGGGGGGAGCAGCACGGCGCCGAGCGCGCCCAAGCCAATCAGGGCGATGGCCGCCCCCGCGGCGGCCAAGCGGCGCCGGCGCGCCGTTCCACTCCGCTCGTCAATCCACCGCCTGGCCGTCCAGCTTCCGTTCAGCAGCCGGCCCAGCGAGCGCTCAAGCTGCGGGCGCACCAACTCGGGGGAAGCGGCGATCACCCTGCGCACGGCTGCCCGGCCCGCCTCACGACCCGAGGCGCGTTCCGCTTCCTCCGCGGCCCGTGCCGCCCAGGAGCCCCCCTGCGCCCCGTCGCCCGCCGCCACGGCGTGCATGGCGGCCACCATCCACTCGGCAGGAAGGCCCCGGCCGGCGAGATCGGCTGCGACGGCGGCCGCGCGCGCGTGGAGCCGGCTCACCAGCTCGGATGGGGCCAGCTCGAGTGCGGCGGCGCCGATCTCCTCGTGCGCGAGCGATACTGCGCCGGCGCGGCCGGTGACCAGGCGGCGCCGCTCGAGCACCATCACGGCCTCCTCCGCCTGCTCCGGTTCGAGGCCCGCGACTTCGGCCAGCGTGCCCACCGAGGCCTCGCGTCCCCACACCGCCAGGGCGGTGAGGGTGTGGAGCAGCCGGACCCCGAGCTTCTTCAACCGGCTGCGCAGGATGTCGGTGCCGGAGGCCGGGAGCGGGAGATCCGTCGCGCCGGGGCTCAGGGCGTCGAGCCGGACCCACCGCCCGTCCTGCACGACCAGGTACCCGGTATCGTGAAGCTCCTTGAGTACCTCGAGGAGATACAGCGGCAGTCCGTCGGTGTGGCGCACGAGCTGTTCGGGGAGGTGGTAGCCGGCGACCTCGGGTGTCAGCTCCGCGATGCTGCCCAGGAGGTCCGCGACGTCGTCCTCGTCGAGCGAATCGAGCGCGACCTCCTCGACCGCCTCGGACGACGCCAGCGAGCGGAGGGCCCGCGTCGTTTCGACCGTCGCGCCATGGTCCCGCGCCGTCAGCACGAGCAACAGGGGGTGCGTGACGGCATGGCGGGCGAGCCGGTGCGTGAACTCGATCGTGGCCTGCGAGGCCCAGTGGAGATCCTCGACCAGGATCGCGAGCGGGGCTTCCATGGCGATGGCGCCAAACGCGTCGAGCAGCGCCGAGGTGACCGCCTGCGGCAGGATCGGCAACTGGCGCGGCTCCACGGCGCCGCGGAACCGGAGCGCGATCTCGGGCACCAGCGCCGCGAGGATCTCGAGGCTTGCGGCCGATGCGCCCCCCAGGCCCGGAGCGGCATGGGCATGGCGCAGCATCTCGAGGAACGGCGCGAGGGGCTCCGATTGCTCGAGCAGGTAGCAGGACTCCTCGAGCACCAGCGAGCGGTCCTGGCTGAAGCGGTGCGACAGTTCGCGGGAGATTCGGGTCTTGCCGATGCCGGCCTCACCGGTCAGCAGCACCGCCCCTCCCCGGCCGTCGAGCGCGGATTTCCACCGTTCCACCACGGAGTGGAACTGCGTCGCCCGGCCCACCATCTCCGGCGCGCGCGGGAAGTCGCCCGAGGGGTGGCGCACCGGGGCTGGGCCGAGGGCGCGCGCCACCGCCAGCTCCACCGCCTGAGGTGGCGCTTGTCCGGTGGTTTCGGCCGCGAGCACCCGCGTCTCCTCCGCCTCGGCGCGGGCACGAAGGGTGTCGCCGGAGAGCGCCAGCAACTCCACCAGACGGAGGCGGGCGTCGAGCGATCCGGGATCCGCGGCGAGCAGCTGCTCGGCGAAGCGCGCCGCCGCGGACCAGTGACCCGCGTCGGACTCGCGCGCGATCAGGGTGCGGAAGACCTGACGCCGCTCGGCCGCAAGAACCGCCCGGATTCCCTCTGCCCACTGCTCGAATTCGCGCGCTCCCGCCAGCGCGACGTTAGCGAGGAAGTCCTGCTGGTAGACGGCGAGCGCACCTTCGAAGTCTCCCGCGCTGAGGCGCAGGCGAAAGATGTCGGCATCGACTTCGAGATCTTCGCGCCGCAGGGTCAGCACCTCGTCGCCCCGCAGCAAGTCATGATCGGTGGCGTGACGAATCTGGTAGACGACCTGCCGGAGGGCTCGCCGCCCATCCGTCTGGGAGGGTCCTCCCCACAGCAGGCCGACCAGTTCGTCGCGCGTGGCGCGGGCCTGGGGTCGCGTCGAGAGGTACGCGAGCACGGCCAGCTGCTTGGAGAAGCGAACACACTCCACCCCGTCGGCCACGCGCGAGAGCCGGGGGATGGGTGCGAGAGTGACCAGCAGGTACTTCGCCACGCGGCCCAGACCAATGCGGGTGAAGGTGCCGCCGCTGAGATGGACGGCGTCCGATACGGGGACGATGCACCGCACCTATGATCCCACCGCGCCCGTGAATGCGGAAGACGGGCCCCGGGTGCGGCTGGTGCGGCTGCCACGCAGGCGGCCCGCCCGGAAACAAAACGGCCCCCGATCGCTCGAGAGCCTTATGCTGGTGCCATTCTGCCGGGTCTCGGCGCCGATGCTCCGACGCCTGACCGGCTATGTCCTGCCGAGCCTCGGTGCCGATACTCCGGCACCTGGCTGGCTATGTCCTACGCCGCCGGCTGCACGCTGACCGCGCGGCGGCCCTTGCCGCTCCACTCGAATTTCACCATGCCGTCCACCAGCGCGAAGAGCGTGTCATCGCGACCGCGGCCGACGTTCTTTCCCGCGTGAATGCGGGTGCCGCGCTGGCGCACGATGATGTTGCCAGCCAGCACCTGCTCGGTCGCATAGCGCTTGACGCCCAGGTACTTCGGTCCCGAGTCGCGCCCGTTGCGGCTGCTGCCTACGCCCTTCTTATGCGCCATTGCCGACCCCCCAAACCCGAAACCCCAATTCCGTCAGCCCAGCTCCACGGAATCAATCTTGATCTCCGTGAAACCCTGGCGGTGACCCTGCTTGCGTGCGTAGCCCTTGCGCCGCTTCATCTTGAAAACGATGATCTTCTTCTCCTTGCCGTGCCGGAGGACCTCGGCCGTGACCTTGGCGCCCGGTATCATCGGCGTACCTGCCCGCACGCTCGTGCCGTCGGAACCCAGTAACACCTCGTCGAAGGACAGCTTCGCGCCCGGCTCCGCCGCGAGCGACGGAATCTGGAGCTTGCGTCCGACTTCGGCCCGGAACTGTTTTCCGGCGGTGCGAAAGATCGCGTACATAGACCGGGAAGCTTAGCCGGGGTATGAGGTTGAGTCAACTGGGGCTTGGGTCTAGGGGTTGGGGGCTAGGGTCTTCTCGCCCCTAGTCCCTAGTCCCTAGCCCCTATCCCCTTCCGCTCACGCGACCAAGTAATGCTCAGTGACGTCTCTGCCCGCCGGCTGGCTCATGAGCTTGAACTCGTCCAGCCGCATCATCGGGTCGTCCCGCACCTCGAGATCTATCCCGGTCTGCTTCTCGAGGTTCTTGAGGAAGTTGGGCTCCTCTTCCATGAGATAGAGCGCCACCTCGGGGTGCAGCCGCACCGTCATCCGCGGGTCCTTGTTCTCAACGGCCGCGCGCTTCAGGGAGCGCTCGAGCCGCCCGACCACGGTCTCGGGCAGGAAGACCCGGCCGGTACCGCTGCAGGTCGGGCACGCCTCGGTCATGGACTGCATCAGCGACGGGCGCACCCGCTGCCGCGTCATCTCGATCAGGCCGAGGTCGCTCACCGCGAACGCGCGGGTACGGGCGCGATCCCGGGCGAGGTGCTGCCGCAGCTCCTGGAGCACCTTGTCACGGTTCGCCCGCGTCTCCATGTCAATGAAATCGCATACGATGATGCCGCCGATGTCGCGGAGCCGCAGCTGCCGCGCTATTTCGCGCGCCGCCTCGACATTGGTCCGCAGGATCGTCTTCTCGGGATCCTTCTTGCCCGTGTACCGGCCGGTGTTGACGTCAATCGAGACCAGCGCCTCCGTCTGCTCGATGACGACGTAACCACCGGTCGGCAGGTCCACGCGGCGATTGAAGAGGTTCCGGATCTCCGCTTCGACTTCGTACTTGTCGAACAGCGGCGGGTCGCCGCCGTACAGCTCCACTCGCTCCTTGAGGTCCGGGCCCACCTGGTCGAGGTAGGCCAGGATCTCGTGATGCAGCTCCTTGGAGTCCACCGCCAGGTGGTCCACCTTGGCGCTGAACAGGTCGCGGATGATGCCGCGCGTCAGGCTGGTTTCGCGCTGCACCACGGCCGGCGCGCGCACGAAGGTGGCCTTCTTCTTGATCTTCTTCCACAGCTTGAGGAGCGAATCCAGCTCGCGCTTGAAGTGCTCCTCCGTCAGCTCTTCGCCCACGGTCCGCACGATCACGCCGCCCGAGTCCTCGGGCAGGATGTTGGACACCATCTGGCGGAGCCGGGCACGCTCGTCCCGCGCCTCGATCTTGCGGCTCACCCCGACGTGGTCCAGCCCCGGCATGTACACCACGAACCTGCCGGGCAGCGAGATCTGCTGGGTCACCCGGGCGCCCTTGGTGCTGATGGGCTCCTTGGTCACCTG
>PMIK01000184.1:0-4556 GCA_003157095.1 Gemmatimonadota bacterium
CGGGCGCGGTGTGGCTAGACTCGTTCGGCGCGTTACCTTGTCCGACCCCCGTACCGGAGACCGACCGATGAACCGCATCCGCTCTCATGGCACCGCCCTGGCGGCGGTGGTGATGGCCCTGGTATCGTGCGCGCGCGCACCGCGCACCGAAGCGCCGGCGCCCGGCACCGCGGCGGCGCGGGGCGCCGTGATGGCGCTGCTGGCCCACGGCGCGGCCGCGTGGAACCGCGGCGACCTGGCCGGCTTCGTCTCGGACTACGCGTCCGACGCTTCGTTCGTCACCCCGCGGCAGGTGCTGCACGGCGTGGCGGAGATCCAGGCGCGCTACGCTCCGCGCTTCGCGCCCGGCGGGGTGCGCGACTCGCTCTCCTTCCAGGATGTCGAGGTGGACGTGCTCGGCCCCGACGCGTTGAACGCGATCGCCTACTACGTCTTGCAGCGCGGCGACTCGGTCACGGCCCGCGGCCCGACCTCCCTGGTAATGCGCTACCGGGACGGCCGCTGGTTCATCGTGCACGACCACTCCAGCTGTGGGGCCGCGCCGGCGCCGGGTGATGCCGGCCGGCCCGAGCCCGCTCAGCGCCGTCCGATGGCGGCGAGCAGTCCCTCGGCGCACCGGTCCGGAGCCGCGGCGTTCCAGCCGAAGTACAGCATCGGCTCGACCAGCTCGAGTTCCATGACGACGAGTGTGCCGTCCAGCACGACGCCGTCCACGCGCGCGTAGAGCGTCGTTTCCGGCGCGGCGGCCAGCGCCCGCGCGGCCTGGCGCACGAGATCCGCGCCGGCCTCCGCCGCTTCCGCCGTTCCGCCGAATGCCTCCTGCACCCTGAAATCTCCTGCCCGGGGGCGCTTGCGCACCGCGTGGGAGAACTCGCCGGCCAGAAAGATGAAGGACAGCTCGCCCTCGGTCTCGATGACGGGCAGGAACGGCTGGATCATCAGGTCACGCTCCGCGATCAGCCGCGTGAAACGCGCCTCATTCTCCTCTGCCTGCGCGCGGTCGAAACGCCACGTCTCGAACGCGGTCGCCGACACGTTCGGCTTGACGACGAGCGCGTCGGACTGGATCGCTTCCATCACTTCCTGCAGCGTGGCGGCCGAGCCCATCGGCACCCACACGGTCGGCGTGACGGGGACCCCCGCCGCCTCCAGATCGCGCAGATAGCTCTTGTTCACGTTCCACCGGACGGTCGCAATCCCGTTGAACGTGCGTGCCCCCGCGCTCTCCAGCCGGTCGAGCCAGCGCAGGAACTCCGCCAGGTGATGATGGTAGTCCCAGGTCGAGCGGAGCACGATCGCGTCATAATTGCGCCACCGCTGCTGCGCGTCGTTCCAGAGCGCGGGCACCGCGCGAGCGCCGCGGCGCTCGAGGGCGGTCACCAGCAACCGGTCGTCGGCGGTGAGGCCGGGGAACTCAGCGCAGGTCACGAGCGCGATGGATGCGTTCACGGCTGGAATGCTAACCGGCGTGGCGGCGGGCCATGAAGGGCCGCCGGCGGCGCCGCCCGAACCCGGCGGCCGCGATGCGAGGGGATGCTTGGCGTGGCGCCGTCGAGGGAAGCAGATAGGTTGAGAGGCGCCACCCACACCCTTCGAGGCATCATGACCGGCCTGGTCGTGTCCCTTGCCATCCTGCTTGGTGCCGGCACGTCGTCGCGCGAGCCGCAATCGCCGGCGCGGGCCGCCGCCCTGCGCGTCGAGCTCCTCGCGACCCCGCTGGGCATAGACGTCGCCCGGCCGCGATTCTCGTGGCAGATGGTGGACGGGCGCCGTGGCGCGCGGCAGACCGCGTATCGCCTGCTGGTCGCGTCTGCGCCCTCGCTGCTCCGGCCGGGACGCGCCGACATCTGGGACAGCGGGATCGTCGCCGCCGACTCCGCGGTGGACGTGACCTACGCCGGGCTGCCGCTCGAAGCGCGGCACCGGTACTACTGGACCGTCTGCATCCAGGATGCGTACGGCCGCCAGGCGCCNNGCCGACACCGGCGCGTCGCACGGCGACGGCAGGCCGCCGCTCCTCCGCCGGAGCTTCGCGCTCAGCGGCACGCCCGTGCGCGCGAGGGTGTACGCCACGGCGCTGGGCAGCTACCGCCTGTCCGTCAATGGAGTGCCGGCCGGTCCGGGAGTCTTCCTCCCCGACTGGACCGACTACCGCGCCCGCCTGACCTACCAGACCTACGACGTCACCCGTCTCCTCCGCCCCGGCCGCAACGCGCTGGGCGTGGTGCTCGGCGCGGGCTGGTACGCCAGCCGCATGGGGTTCTCGTCGCGCCGCTACGCGTACGGACCGCCACCGGTGCGGCTGCTGCTCGAGTTGCACGTGACGTACGCCGACGGCCGGGAGGAGGTCGTCGCCTCGGGGGACACGTCCTGGCGGGCGGCGCCGAGCCCGATCCGCGTCTCCGAGATCTACGACGGAGAGTCCTACGACGCCCGGCTCGAGCAGCCGGGCTGGGATCGTCCCGGCTTCGACGCCCGGGGCTGGCACGGCGTCATCGCCGAGCCTCCGCCCCCGGCGATGCTCCAGTCGCAGGCGATCCCGCCCATCGAGCGCACCGCCGAGCTGCACCCGGTCAACCACTGGTCCGCCGCGCCGGGGACCTACGTCTTCGACCTCGGACAGAACATCGCCGGCTGGGCGCGGCTCGCGGTGCGCGGCCCGCGCGGCACGCGCGTGCGGCTGCGCTTCGCGGAGATCCTCGATCCCGACGGCCGGAACATCACGCAGGTGAACCTGCGCAGCGCCAAGGCAACGGACACCTACGTGCTGAGCGGGCGCGGCACCGAGACGTTCGAGCCGCATTTCACCTATCACGGCTTCCGCTACGTGGAAGTGACGGGCTTCCCCGGCGTGCCGGGGCCCGATGCGGTCACCGGCATCGTCGCGCACACGGCCCTGCCCGAGACCGGCGAGTTGCGCACCTCGGATCCGTCGCTCAACCGCCTGTGGGAGAACATCCTCTGGACCCAGCGCGCCAACCTCTACAGCGTGCCGACCGACTGCCCGCAGCGGGACGAGCGCATGGGGTGGATGGGGGACGCGCAGGTCTTCTGGCGGACGGCGAGCTACAACATGGACATGGCGGCGTTCGGCGAGAAATGGCTCGCCGACGTCCGCGACGGCCAGACCGCGGCCGGCTGCTTCCCCAACTTCGCGCCGAACTTCCTCGGCGTCCTCAGCTGCGGCGCACCGGGCTGGGCCGACGCCGGCGTGATCATCCCGTGGACCCTGTGGCGGCACTACGGAGACACGCGGGTCCTGGCCGAGCAGTGGGACGCGATGGAGCGGTACTTAGCCTTCATCCGTGATTCGAACCCCGATTTCCTCTGGACGCATCGCAAGCAGGTGCAGTTCGGCGACTGGCTGCCGGCGGGAAGCACCAAGTCGTGGGGCGAGACGAACACCGATCTGATCAGCTCGGCCTTCTGGGCGTACGACGCCTCCCTCATGGCCCAGATGGCGCGGGCGCTGGGGAAGGACTCGGCCGCCGCCGCATACGGCCGGCTCTTCGAGCGGGTGCGCGCCGCATTCGACAGCGCGTACGTGCTGCCCGACGGCCGCGTCGGCGCGCCGTTCGTGAACCCGGACAGCGTCCGCACCGACTACACGCAGACGGCGGCGGTCCTGGCCCTGCGCTTCGGCCTGGTGCCGGACAGCCTGCGCGGATTGGCCGCCCAGCGTCTGGTGGACGACCTGTCGGCGCACGGCTGGCACCTCACGACGGGCTTCCTCGGCAGCACCTACGTCCTGCCGGTGCTGTCGGAGACGGGTCACGACGATGTCGCGTTCCGGCTGCTCCTCCAGGAGTCGTATCCCTCGTGGCTGTACGAGGTGAAGCAGGGAGCCACGACGATGTGGGAGCGGTGGAACGGCGATCACGGCGATCCGGGGATGAACTCGTACAGCCACTACGCCTTCGGAGCCGTGGGGGAGTGGCTGTACGGCTACCTGGCGGGCATCGCCGAGGAACCGGGGTCGGTGGGGTTCAGCCAAATCGCCATCAGGCCGCGGTGGGCGGCGCCCCTCGATTCCGTCCGCGCCGTCTATCGGTCGGTGCGGGGCGATATCGGGAGCGCTTGGCGGCGGCGGCCGGACGGTTCGATCGTGGTGGACGTGACCATCCCGGCCAACACCACGGGGCGCGTCTACCTGCCGGCGGACCGGTCGCCCGCGGCGGGCGCGCCTGGCGCGCGGTTCGAGGGGATGCGGGATGGGCGCGCGGTGTTCGCCGTCGAGGCCGGGACGTACCGGTTCGTGGTGTCGAAGTAACGGGGAGCGTGCGCCGCGCCGGCCGCCTCTCCCCGCGGCACGAATGCGATTATCTTACCCGAGGTCGCGCCGCCAGCCGCGTTCGTGCGGCGACTTCCCAGGCAGTGTGTGGAGTGTGCAAGGCGACGCCGGCGGCGGCGTCACGCGCAGGACTCACCAGGCGATGATCCGAGGGCGACATGAAAGGCGACAAGAAACTGCTGACCGTGCTGAATCAGCTTCTGGCGGACGAGTTGACCGCCATCAGCCAGGAAATGGTGCATTCCGAGATGTGCGAGAACTGGGG
>PMIK01000184.1:4604-4741 GCA_003157095.1 Gemmatimonadota bacterium
GGACCAGGGCACCGCCGACCTGCTGACCAAGATCCTCAAGATGGAAGAGGGGCACGAGGACTGGGCGGAGGTGCAGCGGGATCAGATCAGCCAGATGGGACTGCAGAACTACCTGGCGAACCAGACGGAGGGCGCCG
>PMIK01000031.1 GCA_003157095.1 Gemmatimonadota bacterium
CGCCGCGAACGGCGGCTACCTGGGTGTGTTTCCCAAGGAGGCGCTGAATCCCGCGGTGGCCGGCATCGTCACCACGCTCAAGCCGGATTCCGTGTCGGCGCTGGTCCGGTCGGAATTCGGGTTCGACATCATTCAGCGCCTGTCGTGGGCCCAGGCGAAGCCCGATTACGTTCTGGCGTTCAACCAGGCGGTCAAGCAGGAGAACGACAGTCTGCTGAGCGAGCAGACGGCGCACGCGGTCAACCTGCGCGTGACGTCGCGCGGTCCCGTCGCCGCTCGCGAGGCGGCCATCAATCCGGTCGAGGCAAGCCGCGACACGACGACCATCGCCACGTTCGACAAAGGGGGCAGGTTCACCGTGGCGGACATGCTCGGCTGGGTGAACCTCATGCAGCCGTTGCAGAGGGTGCAGGTACTGAGGGGTTTGCCGCAGGAGTCCGACGGGGTGACCAAGTCGTTCATTCGTCACCTCGCGGTTCGCGGCGTCATGCTGCGGGCCGCGGACAGCGCCGGGATCGCGGTTCCGGAATCCGCGCAAGCTGCGTTTCGCGGCCAATTCCTGAACGACGTCGTGCGGAGCTGGAGGGCATTGGGCGTCGCGCCGGATCAGCTCGCGGACAGCGCGAAGACAGCGACGGAGCGGGAGCAGCTCGCGGCAAGGCGCGTGGACCGCTTCATCGAACGGGGGATGGCCGGCGACGCGCAGTTGACGCCGGTGTCCGTGCCGATCGAAACCGCGCTGGATGCGAAATACCCGACGGTGCTCAGCTACCCCGCCCTGGGACGTGCGCTCGATGCGGGCGCAGCGATTCGTGGCGCCGCTGATTCGGCGCGTGCAGCCGCCCCTGTCGCAAGTCCGGCCGCGCCGTTGGGTCCGACCGGGCGGTGAAGGGCGCGGGCTGCGTCCAGCGTGTCGGACGTGGGATTGCTGCGCCGCAAGAAGAGCTGAGGCCTGTCGGACAGACAGTTCTCGGCGTAAGTTGGCGACCGCCCCGGTCCGCGTCCGCGGCCCGGGGCGGTTTGCTTTTGGCCTCCTCAGTCCGGGACGAACCATGACCCCTAATGCGTCCAACCGAGACACCGTCGCACGCGCCCTGTACGTCGTCGCCATCATGCTGATCGTGATTCCACTCTCGGACGCGCTGCCAATGCTGTGGCCGCTCCGTCTTGGCGCCGCGGAATGGCGATTCGGTGCCGTGGGTCTCTTGAGTGGCGCGCTCATGTCACCCCTGCTGGGCACGTTCCTCGCCCTCGCCGCGGCAGCCGTCCTGGATCACCGCCGCGTGCTGGCCGTTTTTTCGTGGCTGCTGTTCGCGCTGGTGGTCGTGCTCGTCGGCGTCGCCGTGCTCTTTGCGCTGGACTTCCTCGAGGTGCGCACGCGGATACAGGAGCGGGTGCGCCCCGCCGCCCTGGGTGCCGCGACCAAGGCCATGTGGAAGCTGGGGGTCGCCGGCATAGTGTCCCTCGTGCTCGGGATCAGCTCACGGCGGATGGCCAAGCGTCTGGGGCATGATCGCGCTGCGGATGACAAGGCGCCCAGTGTCCTGGTGCGCGCGACAACTGAGCGGCCTTGAGGCCGCGGTTGGGCTCCGGCCACCTATCGTAGCAGATCGCCCGGCCGAGTTACGCGGCCGGGCGATCGGTTACTGCGAGTCAGGCGAGCGGACANNCAATCGCTTATCGCGCGTGACGCCAATGACTTACGTTGTACGCGCAGGAGTGGTGAGCATCTTGCCTCATCGCTTGTTGGATCGCATGCGTCATCGCGAACCTCCAAGCGTCCGGGTTGGGCGCTGTCACCTTCAGCGCGGAGTGGAGAGCAATGAGAGACCTGGCCAAGAAGGCTGTTCCCATCGCCGCGGTGATCGCGGCGCTGATGGTAAGCGGGGCCGCTGCTCTGCGGGCTCAGAACCTGGTCCAGAACCCGGGCTTCGAATCCGGCCCGTCTTCTGTGGCCCCGTCTGATTGGTCGTTCATGGTGGGCGGCTGCGCGTCGGGCACGTTTGACACCTACACCGGCCGTTCCGGCCCGGGCACCTATGCCACGCCGCTCAGTGGCTCGTACGACATGTGGTTCGGCTCCGCCTGCACTCCAGGCATCTCGCAGGCGATCCTCACGGACGCTGGGGAGAGCTACACACTGAGCTTCTGGGAGAAGGTCACATCTGCCTACCCGTCGAACGATCCGANNGGCGGTGACCTGGTCTCGTTCTTCGCCAACAATAACCCGGGCGGCACCGAACTTGACGACGTCAGCTTGACCTCGGTGACGCCAGAGCCGGCGAGCTTGATGCTTCTGGCGACAGGCCTCCTTGGAATGGGCGGTGTGATGCGCTTCCGCAGGAAGAAGAACGGGTAAGTAGTTCCTTCAGGCGCTCAAGGACGGCGACGGTAACACGTCGCCGTCCTTATTTTATGGTTCTTCGGGGACACTCGCGAAGATGGCGGCACCGTCCGAGGTCATGCTCTCGGCGTGCACGCGAACCACCTCGATCCGGCGCGGCCGGCCCGGACTGTGAATTGCTCCGGCCGCCCCCGCGCTGTACGATGGCGTCGGTGTGCTACGAGGAGCCCGCATTGCGAAGAGCCTTCGGGGAGGAACTGGAAGCTTGGTGCCGCCGGGTTCGCCGGCAGTGGCAGCGGCCATGAGCAGCGGCAACGCCGCGGTTCGGCTCCGGCACCTCCGGCGGTTCGCGCACTGGATGGATGACGGCATCAAGCTGCCGTGGATACCGCTGCGCGTGGGGCTCGATCCGATCATCGGGCTTGTCCCCGGCCTCGGCGACGCCGCTGGAGCGATTCTGGCAGCCTGGATCCTGGTGGAGGCGGGCCGCCTCCGGGCATCGCGCGCCACGCTGGTCCGGATCTTCTCCAACATCGCCGTGGATGCGCTGGGCGGCGCGATTCCGCTGTTGGGCGACGTCTTCGACGTCGTTTGGAAGGCGAACCTCCGCAACGTGGCCCTCCTGGAGCGCCACCTGGCCGACCCCGCCCGGGCGCGCACGGCCGATCGGCGCTTCGTGGCCCTGCTGTGCGGCGCCGTTCTCCTGCTGTGCGCGGCAGTCGGTGTGGCCGGCGCTCTCCTCGTGGCTGCGCTGATCCATTGGGTCGCCGGGCGCTAGCCGCGGCATCCACGCCCCGTCCGGCTAGATTGAGTACCGGTGTCCGCTCGCACGTCGAACCTCATCCCGAGGCGACCAGCCATGCGCGTCCCTCAGTTCGGCCCGTTGCGGTTCATCGTGCTGGCAGTCGTCCTCGGACTTGGCGTCGTGCTCGGCGCGACGCTGTCCCGCGGCGCCGCCCTGCTCCTCCATCCCGGCCACACGACCATTGACCAGTCCGTCGTGGTCGAGCGCCTCGAGACCGTAGCCAAGCTCATCACGACCGAGGCGATGGTTCGCGACGTCGTTACCTACGAGAACACCTGGCTGGGCTCGACGAAGCGGTCGCTGGTGATCGTCACGGGGAAGACGCTGGTTGGGTTCGATCTTCGCATTCGGCCGAGGATCAGCATCCGCCAGAGCGACCGGCACATCGCGCTCGTCTTCCCGCACGCGCGGCTGCTCGGCGTGGACATCGTCGAGCTGCGCACCTACGACGAGAGCCGCGGCCTCTGGAACCCGTTCCACCCGGCCGACCGCGACACGATCTTCATGCTGGCCCGCCGGCAGCTGGCCATGGCGGCGGAAGACCTGTATGTCGTCCAGCACGCCGAGCAGGGCGCGAGGCAGTTGCTGGTCGGTCTCTTCGCTCCGGAAGGGTACTCGGTCGAAGTCGCCTTCGAGCCGCCCGCGCAGTTGCCGCCGCACTAGCGGACCGGTCTTCCCCGGGCATCGGTGGGCACGCCGCCGCGCCGCGTGTCCTCCACCTCAGGCGGCGTAGGGCTTGCCGCACTCCGGGCAGAACTTGGGTGTGCCGTCCGCCTCGGCGCCGCAGGCGGCGCACTTCTTCCTGGCGCTGATCGCCGCGCCGCAGTCCGGACAGAACTTGCCGCCCTGGGTCTTGGCTCCGCACTTCGGGCACACGGCGGCGGCTGCCTGCGCCAGATCCCGGTGGCCCACGAAGTCCACGGCCTTCACCTTCTCGATCACCTGGTCCCGGGCCGCCTGGGCCTGCGCCGCCGCAATCTCCTCGTCGAGATCCGGCGCGCAGGCTTCGCACAGCCCCGCCTTCTGGTTCCAGCATATCGGCTCGCACACCCACTGCCCGCAGCGGGTGCACTGCTTGAACTGGGGGCTGATCTCCTGGACCGCCGCCTTCAGCGCGGCGTCATGCTGCGGGCCCGCCACCATGGACTCGAGCGCGCTGGCGGAGCGGGCCGCGCCGCCGAAGATCCCGCCCAGGAGCGAGGCGGCGGCGTTCGCCACGTCCGCCGCCGCGCCCAGCTTGTTGATCTGGAAGGTGGACAGGTAGCCGTTCCCGCACTTCCGGCAGAAGAATTTGAACTGGAAGCCGCGGTTGGA
>PMIK01000135.1 GCA_003157095.1 Gemmatimonadota bacterium
GACGGCACCACCAACTTCCTGCACCGGTTCCCCTACTATGCCGTCTCGATCGGCGCCGTCGTGGACCGGGAGCCGGTCGCCGCCGTGGTGCAGCACGTGCCGCCGGGGACTCGATACTGCGCGGTCAAGGGCGGCGGCGCCTGGCAAGACGGCACGCCGCTCCACGTCTCGGCGGTGCGCGAGCCTCGGCAGGCCCTGATCGGCACCGGCTTCCCGTTCAAGTACGTGGAACAGCTCCCGCGCTACCAGGCGCAGTTCGCGGCCGTGCTGTGGAGCGCCGCCGGCGTGCGGCGTCCGGGCTCGGCCGCGCTCGACCTGTGCGACGTGGCGGCCGGCCGGTTCGACGGCTTCTGGGAGCTGATCCTGGCGCCCTGGGACGTGGCCGCGGGCACGCTGATCGTGCGCGAAGCCGGCGGCATCGTGACCGGGCTCGACGGCACCATGGACGTCATCCGCCACGGCTCGATCGTTGCGGGGAATCCGGTCATCCACGCGTGGCTGCTGGAACTGTTGAACTCGCCCTCCATACACCCTAAACCCTAACCCCTACACCCGGCCTCTATGTCGCTCATCGAATGTGTCCCCAACTTCAGCGAAGGCCGCAACGCCGTCGTCCTGGACGCGCTGCGCGAGGCCCTCACCTCGGTGCCGGGCGTGCGGCTCCTGGACGCGCAGGCGGACCCGAGCCACAACCGCTCCGTGTTCACCCTGGTCGCACCGCCCGACGCCGCTCTCGAGGCGGCTTTCAGGGCAATCCGCGTGGCCTCCGAGCGCATTGATCTCCGCACGCACAAGGGCGCGCACCCGCGAATGGGCGCCGCGGACGTGGTGCCATTCATCCCGCTGGCCGACGCGACGATGGACGACTGCGTGGCGCTGGCGCGGCGCCTCGGCGCGCGGGTGGGCGGCGAGCTGGAAATACCGGTCTTCCTCTACGAGCGCGCCGCGACCCGCCCCGAGAGAACCAACCTGGCCGATGTGCGGAAGGGCGAGTTCGAGGGCCTGCGGGAGCTGATCGGCACCGACCCCGCGCATGCGCCGGACTTCGGGCCGGCCCAGATCCACCCCACCGCGGGCGCTGTGGCGATCGGAGCCCGGCCGTTCCTGGTGGCCTACAACGTCTACCTCGCCAGCGGCGACCAGGCGCTCGCCAAGGCGATCGCGAAGAAGGTGCGCACCGCGAACGGCGGCTTGCCGGCGGTGAAGGCGCTGGGCCTCCTGGTGGGCGGTGAGGCGCAAGTCTCGATGAACCTCGTGGATATTGACGTCACGCCGCCGCACGTGGCCTTCGACGCGGTCGCCGCGGCGGCCCGCGAGGCGGGATCGGAGGCGGTGTGGAGCGAGATCGTCGGCATGGTCCCGGAGCGCTGCGTCCACGGGGCCGCCGCCGCGCACCTCCGGCTGCGGGAGGCGGTGGCGGCTCACGTGCTGGAGGCCAAGGTCCGTAGCACCGCAGGCCCGACGCTCGCCGACTGGATGGACTCGGTCGCCTCGGTGAGCCCCGCACCGGGCGGTGGGACGGTGTCGGCCGTGGCGGGCGCGATGGCCGCGGCGCTGGCCGCGATGGTGGGCCGGCTCACGGTGGGGCGCAAGAAATACGTGGCGGTGGACGTGGAGTTCCGGCAGCTCGTCGAGCAGGCCGAGTCGCTGCGGGTGCGGCTGATGCGCCTCGGTGACGAGGACGCGGCGGCCTTCAACGCGGTGAGCGCCGCCTATGCGCTGCCCAAGGAGCCGGAGGCGCCGCGCAAGGACGCCATCCAGCATGCGCTGCTGGGCGCTGCCAAGGTGCCATTGGAGACCTTGCGCACCGCGAGCCAGGTCGCGGCGCTCGCCGCGCGGGCGGCGGAGGCCGGGAACAGGAACGCGGTGAGCGACGCCGGCGTGGGCGCGCTGTTGGCAGGCGCTGCCGCGCGGGGCGCCGCCTACAACGTGCGGATCAACGTGGCCGGGATGCCGCGGCCGGCGGAAGCCTCGGGGCTGGTCGCGGAGGCGCAGCAGCTGTTGCAGGAGACGCAACGCGAGACCGAGCGGGCAGCGGCGCTGGTCGAGGCCGCGATCGCCGGCTAGCTGGAGGACCGCATCGTGCACCCATCGCGCCTATGAGACGGACTGTGAGACTCAGTCGCTGGTCGCGGTGAAGCGGATTCGTTTTGACTCCCACCTCGCGCGGATCCTGCTGCGTCGAGGATTCCTCCTCTGGCTGGGCACACGGGTCATCCTATGGCTCGTGAGCGGCGGCACTTTCACGCCAATCGTCCCGCTGGTTCAAACATCGATCATCTTGGTGGCGGTCGTGGCGGCGCTTGGATGGATAGACCTCCGCCTATCGCGTGAACATACGCTCTTCGAGAACCTCGGCGTCAGCGTGACTCTGGCCGTTGCGCTGTACCTTGCCCCGGCCGCCGCGGCCGAGACCCTACTGCTTGTGGCAGTGCGATGAGGTATCTCCTCGAGCTGGACAGCGTTGGCAAGCGCTTCGGCGGCAATCAAGTTCTACATGCTGCCAGCCTGTGGGCGACGCCCAGTGCGGTGACCTATCTCGTCGGCCGCGGTGGTGCCGGGAAGAGCACGATGCTGCGAATCGCGACCGGGGCCATTGCTGCTGATTCGGGCTATGTGCGCTTCGACGGCACGACCTGTTTTCGCCCGCGTCTCCACCGCCTCGCGCGTCGGAGCCTCTTCTACTTGCCCGACAGAGATCTCTTGTCCCGTAGGATGACAGTGCGACGGCAACTCGCGTTGACTCGGCGACTACTGGGCCTGTCCAGCGGCGGCGTGTCAGAAACGGAAGCCGCTGACCAGCTCGGCCTCACGGAACTGGTGGACAGGCTGCCGGGCGCGCTGTCGGAGGGAGAACGGCGTCGCGCCGAGCTGGCGATGGCGCTCGTCCGCAACCCACGCTGCCTTCTGGCCGACGAGCCGTTTCGCCACCTTGCGCCGACCGATGCTGAGGCGGTCGCTGGCGCACTGCGGTTCTTGGCTCGGCAGGGCTGCGGCATCGTCATCACCGGCCATGAGGTGACGTGGCTGTTCGGCGTTGCCGACCGCGTGACTTGGTGCACATCGGGCACGACTCAGTACCTCGGCACGGTTGCGGAGGCACGGCGCCACTGGCGCTTCTGCCGGGATTACCTCGGAGTTCGGCCGCTGGAGGCGAATGAGCGGGACCTCCCAGCAGCTGGCGATCTTCGCCAGGCATACAAGGACGTCGACCACGCATGAGGCGACGGGTGTCGACCGCGAGTACCGGGTCGGTCCGCAACCACGCCAAAGAGGCCACCGACTCGGTGGCCTCTTCATGCTAGGCCAAGACCCGAGGAATGCCGAGCCCCTGCTAGACCGCCGTCGGCTGCGCGGCCGGAGCCTGCGAGGGCAGCGTCAGGATGCGCGCCCCGTTCCCGGTGATGAGCACGGTGTGCTCGAAGTGGGCCGACAGCGAGCCGTCCACGGTCACCACGGTCCACTTGTCCGGCAAGGTGCGCACCTCCGGCCGGCCCAGGTTGATCATCGGCTCGATGGCGATCGTCATCCCCGCCATCAGCCGGGGACCACGGTGCGGGAACCCGTAGTTCGGAATCTGCGGCTCCTCGTGGAACTGGGTGCCGATCCCATGCCCCACCAGCTCGCGCACCACCCCGTAGCCCTCTGCCTCCGCCACCTGCTGCACCGCCGAGCCGATGTCCCCGACGTGCCCGGCCGCCCGCGCCGCGGCAATCCCCGCGGCCAGCGCCCGCTCGGTGGTCTCCAGCAGCTTCCGCGCGCCGGGCGATACCTCGCCCACCATCGCGGTAAGGGCTCCGTCCGCGTGCAGGCCTCCGATGCAGGCGCCCACGTCCACGCTCAGGATGTCGCCCTCTGCCAGCATCCGCTTCCGGGACGGGATTCCATGCACCACCTCGGCGTTGATCGAGGTGCACAGCGTGGCCGGGAAACCGTACAGCCCCTTGAACGAAGGGGTCGCGCCGTCGTGCGAGCGGATGAACTCCTCGGCGAGCAGATCGAGCTGCCAGGTCGAGACCCCCGGCACCGCCCGCGAGCGCACCAAAGCGAGCACGTCGGCCACGATGTGACCCGCGCGCGCCATCAGCTCCGCCTCGCGAGGCGACTTGATCGTGATCACGCCTTCCCTCCAACGGCGTCGCGCACCCTCGCCTGAATCTCGTCCACGTTCCCCATACCCGGTATCCGGCTCACCACGCCCTGCTGGTCATAGTACGCCACCAGCGGCGCCGTCTGATCGTGATACACCTTGAGCCGCTGTTTGATGGACTCGAGGTTGTCGTCGCTGCGCCCTTCCTTCGCCGCGCGCGCCAGCAGCCGCGTCACCAGCTCGTCCTCCGCCACCTCGAGCAGCAGCACCATGTCCACCTGGGCCTTCCGGTCCTTGAGGATCTGGTCCACGGCCGTCGCCTGGGGTACCGTGCGGGGGAAGCCGTCCATCAGCACGCCGCGGGCGGCCTCCTTCGAATCCAGGATTCCGCGAATCAGGCTGAGGATCACCTGGTCGGGCACGAGCAGCCCCTGGTCCATGAAGCGCTTGGCCTCGAGGCCGAGGGGGGTCCCCTGCTTCACCGCGGCCCGCAGCAGCGCGCCGGTCGAGACTTCGGCGATGCCGAGGTGCTCGGCGATGAGCGTGCCCTGCGTGCCTTTACCGGAGCCGGGGGCCCCGAGGATCATGAGGTACATGGTGCGTCCCCAGAATGCGTGAGGCGTGAGAAGAGAGGCGTGAGAGGTGAGAAGGTCAAGTGAGAGGTGAGAGGTCAAAATGCGTGAGAGGTGCGGGGGGGCTTCTCACGCCGTCCCACCCCTCACCTCTCACCTGAACCTCTCACTTCTCACCTCTCACATCTCACCCATCGTTCACATATATCTCTGCCGCCCGCGGAACCTCACGCGCCCTTCCTTCATGAACCCGTCGTACTGACGCAGGATCATGTGCTGCTGCATCTGCTGCACCGTATCCAGCGCGACGCCGACCACGATCAGCAGCGCCGTGCCGCCGAAGCGGAACGGGACGTTGAACGCGTCGAAGATGATAATCGGCATCACCGCGATCGCGGTGAGGAAAAGCGCACCCGGCAGCGTCACCCGCGACAGGACGTGGTCAATGTACTCGGCGGTGCGCGCTCCGGGCTTCACGCCCGGGATGAACCCACCCTGCTTCTTGAGGTTCTCCGCCAGGTCCACGGGATTGAAGATGATCGCGGTGTAGAAGTAGGTGAAGAAGATGATCAGCACCGCGTACAGCAGGTAGTAGACCCAGGAGCCGGGCTGGAAGTACTCGGCCAGGTCCTTCAGGGCCTGCACATTGGAGAACTGGGCCAGCGTGCCCGGCACGATGATGATGGACTGGGCGAACACGATGGGCATCACGCCGGCGGAGTTGATCCGCAGCGGGATGAACGACTTCTGCCCTTCGCGGATCCGGCCCCTGCCCATCACCTTACGCGGGATCTGGATCGGGATGCGGCGCGCCGCCACGGTGATGGCGACCGTCACCCATACCACGACCAGCATGATGAAGGCCAGCACGATCAGCCGCGGCCAGTCCACCGCGCCGGTGCGGAGGTACTCCATGGTCTTGCCGATCGCCGGCCAGCCGCCCTGCACGATCGAGAAGAAGATCAGGAGGCTCATCCCGTTGCCGAGGCCGCGCTCGGTGATCTGCTCGCCCAGCCACATGACGAAGATGCCGCCAACGGTCAGGACGAAGGCGGTGGTGACCCGGAATCCCCAGCCCGGTGCGGCCACCGCGCCCTGGACGACGCCCTCGATGAAGATCGCGATGCCCCACGCCTGCCCGGCGGCCAGCCCTACCGTGAGGTAGCGGGTCCACTGGGTGATCTTCTTCCGGCCGTCCTCGTCGCGCTGGAGCTTCTCGACGTAGGGGAAGACGGCTCCCATCAGCTGCCAGAAGATGCTCGCCGAGATGTACGGCATGATGCCNNGCCGTGATGTACGGCATGATGCCGAGCGCGAACACGGTCGCCCGCGACAGGCCGCCGCCGACGAACATGTCGTACATGCCCAGCAGACCGCCGCCCTGGTTGCTGCGGAAGTACTGGGTCAGGGCGTTGACGTCCACGCCCGGCACGGTGATGTGCGAGCCCACCCGGTACAGCAGCAGGCACAGGAGCGTGAAGAGGATTTTCTCTTTAAGCTCGGGGATCTTGAAGAAGTTCGGGATCCGCGACGCAGTCACCGGCTACTCCTCGATTCTCCCGCCGGCGGCCTCGATCTTGGTGCGCGCCGAGGCGGAAACGGCGAGCCCCTTGATCACCAGCCCCTGCGGTGCCTCGCCGTCGCCGAGCAGCTTGATCGGCCGGTCGGCATGGCTGACGAGCCCGGCGTCGGCGAGCGCTGCGGCGGTCAGCTCGCGACCGGCGAACGCGCCGAGCGCCTTGAGATTTACGGTCTGCGCCGGCGTCTTGAACGGGTTGGTGAAGCCGCGCTTCGGGACGCGCCGGATCAGGGGCATCTGCCCGCCCTCGAATCCCGGACGGACGTGCCCGCCGCTGCGGGCCTTCTGGCCCTTGTGGCCATGACCCGACGTCTTGCCGTGCCCCGACCCCGGACCGCGGCCCCGGCGCTTGGGCGGGTGCGTGGAGCCCTTGGGCGGCTTCAGCGTGTCGAGACCGACCCGCTCCACGATCTTGTCGGCCATCAACCCTCCTCGACCGGCGTCACCTCGACGAGGTGCCGCACCCGATTCAACATGCCCCGCATGGACGGCGTGTCGGACACGACCACGACGTCCTGATGATGCTTCAGCCCGATGGAGCGCAGCGTCGCGCGGTGTCCCTTCACGTGGCCGATCCCGCTCCGCACCTGCTTGACGCGGAGGCGGCGGCCCGTCGAGTCCGTCGTCTGCTTAGCCGGCACGGCCCGTTTCCCCCTGCCGCGCCCGGTAGCCGAGCGACGCCACTTCCACGCCGCGTTCCTTGGCAACGCGCTGCACGGTGGTGAGCTGCTGGAGCCCGTCCAGCGTGGCGCGAACCATGTTGTGCGGGTTGTTGCTGCCGAGACTCTTGGTCAGGATGTCCTGGACGCCGGCGCATTCCAGCACGGCGCGCACCGGACCGCCGGCGATGACGCCGGTACCGGAGGTGGCCGGCTTGAGGAGCACCCGGCCGGCGCCGTGCCGGCCGATGACCTCGTGCGGAATGGTCGCGCCGGTGCGCGGCACGCCCACCAGCGCGCGGCGCGCGGCCTCGACCGCCTTGCGCACCGCCTCGCTGACCTCGTTGGCCTTCCCGGTCGCCACGCCGACGTGCCCCGCGCCGTCACCCACGGCGACCAGGGCGTTGAAGCTGAAACGGCGGCCGCCCTTCACGACCTTGGCGACGCGATTGATGCTGATCACGTTCTCGATCAGCTCGCTCTCGCGGTCGCGGTCTCGCCGGTCGCGCCGCGGCGCCTCGCGCTGCTGCTCCTTGGCCATCCCCTAGAACTCCAGTCCACCCTTGCGCGCGCCTTCGGCAACCGCCTTGACGCGCCCGTGATAGGCGTAGCCCGCCCGGTCGAACACCACCCTCGTGATTCCCCGCTCCTTCGCCCGCCCCGCCAACGCCATCCCCACCGCGAAGCCGCGCGCCACCTTGCCGCCGGCGCCCGCCTCCACCTTCTCGGAGTTGTCGGCGACGCCCAGCAGCACCACGCCGCGGTCGTCGTCCACCAGATGCGCGTAGATGTGCTTCAGCGAGCGGTACACCACCAGCCGCGGCCGCTCTCCCGTGCCGCGGATCTTGCGCCGCACCCTGAAGTGCCGGCGGCGGCGCCGCTCGTTCGCCGACTTGGGCTTCCGAACCGGTCTCATGCTACTTGGTTGCCCCCGCCCCCGTCTTGCCGGCCTTGCGCCGGACGTGCTCGCCAGTGTAGCGGATCCCCTTGCCCTTGTAGGGCTCCGGAGGCCGCACGGCGCGGATCTCCGCGGCGACCCGTCCCACCAGCTCCTTGTCGCTCCCCGATACCTTCACCACCGTGGGCTGCGCGGCCGTGATCGTGACGCCCGCCGGCGCCTTGACCTCCACCGGATGGGAGTAGCCCACCAGCAGCACCACGCCGAACGGCTTGGTCTCGGCGCGGTAGCCCACGCCGACGATTTCCAACGACTTCTCGTACCCCTTGGTCACGCCTTCGACCATGTTCGCCACCAGGGTACGCGACAGCCCGTGCAGTGACTTGTGCTTGGTGGCTTCGGATGGCCGGGTGACGATCAGCTGCCCGTCCTCCAGCCTCACCCCCAGCTCCCCCGGGATCGTGTGCGTCAACTCGCCCTTGGGGCCCTTGACCACGACCGTATTGCCGGCCACCGAGGCGGTGACGCCCTTGGGCAGCGGGACCGGTCGCCTGCCGATGCGGGACACGCGGGCCTCCTACCAGATCACGGCGAGCAGCTCGCCGCCCACGTGGGCCGTCCGCGCGTCGCGGTCGCTCATCAGCCCGTGCGGGGTCGAGAGGATCGCCATGCCAAGGCCGTTCCGCACCCGCGGGATCTGGCGGACCCCGACGTACCGCCTGAGCCCCGGCGCCGACACGCGCTTGAGCTGGCGGATCACCGGCTGGTCGCCGTCGTGGTACTTGAGGTACAGCCGCAGCACGCCGTGCCGGCCGTCGTCCAGAAGGCTGAAGTCCTGGATGTAATGATTGTCGCGCAGCAGCCGTGCGATCTCCACCTTCAGCTTGGAGACCGGCACATCGACCCGCCGGTGCCGTGCCAGGCACGCGTTGCGGATGCGAGTCAGCATGTCTGCGACGGGATCGGTCATGCTCATAGGTTCGCTCGACTCCTCATCAACCAGACGGTCCGATCCGCGCTCACCAGCTGCTCTTCCTGACGCCGGGGATCTCGCCCCGCAGGGCCAGGTCCCGGAAGCAGATGCGGCAGAGGCCGAACTTGCGCAGGGTCGCGCGCGACCGGCCGCAGCGTTGGCAGCGGTGATACGCGCGCGTCTTGAACTTCGGCGCCCGTTTGACCTTCTCGATCCAGCACTTCTTGGCCATCAGCTCCCCCGCCCTGGTTCAGCCCACGTCCACCGGCTGCTCGCCCTGGAACGGCACGCCCAGCTCCCGCAGCAGTGCCATTGCCACGTCATCGCGCCCGGCGTCGGTGACGATCGTGATGTCCATCCCGTGGATGCGCTCGACCTTGTCGAAGTCGATCTCCGGGAAAATCATCTGCTCCTTGATGCCGAACGTGTAGTTGCCCCGGCCGTCGAAACTCCGGGTCGGCAACCCGCGGAAGTCGCGGATCCGCGGCACCGCCATGTTGATGAACCGGTCCAGGAACTCCCACATCCGCGCGCCGCGCAGCGTCACGCTCGCGCCAATGGGCATCCCGGCGCGGAGCGAGAAATTGGAGATCGCCTTTTTGGCCCGGGTCACCACCGCCTTCTGGCCGGTGATGGCGCCCATCTCCGCCACGATCGCCTCGAGCGCCTTGGGCGCCTTGGGTGCCTCGCCGAGACCCACGTTCAGCACCACCTTGACCACCCGCGGGATCTGGTGCGGGTTGGTGAAGCCGAACGTACGCGCCAGGGCCGGTCGCACCTTCGCGACGTAGGTCACGCCGAGCCGCGCCGGAGGCGCCGGCTCGTAGACCACCGGCGGGCCCTTCGGCTCGGCCGGCTGCTCGGCCTCCTTGCCCTTGCCACCCTTGCCACCCTTGCCACCCTTCTGCTCCCGGGGGGCCTTGGGCGGCTTCGCCGGCTTCGCGTCCGGCGTCTCGTCCTTGGTCTCTTCCGCCATGGTTCCTTACCGGTTCCGCGGGATCGGCTCGCCGGAGCGCACCGCTACGCGCTCCACCGTCCCGTCCTGGTCCACCCGGCGCCGCACGCGGGTCGGGCGGTCGTCCTTGGGGTCGATCAACATCACCTTGGAAGCGGCGATCGCGGCCGGAAACTCCACGATCTGGCTCTCCTCGCCCTGCTGCCGCGCCCGGCGGTGGCGCTTGACGATGTTCACGCCCTCCACCACCACCCGGCCCTTGGCCGGCAGGGCGCGCAGCACCTTGCCGCGCTTCCCCTTCTCCTCGCCGGAAATCACCACCACCAGGTCGCCCTTGGTGATGTGCATCCGCACTCGTACCCGCGGCGCCGGCTTCCGCTTGGCGCGCTGGAGCTTCCGATAGACCAGCCGACGCATGCTACAAGACCTCCGGCGCGAGGCTCACGATCTTCATGAAGCGCTTCTCGCGCAGCTCGCGGCCCACGGGCCCGAAGATGCGGGTCGCCCGGGGCTCGCCTTGCTCGTCAATGATGACGGCGGCGTTCTCGTCGAACCGGATGTAACTCCCGTCCTTGCGCCGCGTCTCCTTGGCGGTGCGCACCACCACGGCGCGCGCCACCTCACCCTTCTTCACCGTGCCGGTCGGCAGGGCGTCCTTGATGGCGACGATCACCACGTCGCCCAGGCCCGCGTACCGGCGCTTGGACCCGCCGAGGACCCGGATGACCAGCGCCCGCTTGGCGCCCGAGTTGTCGGCGATCCTGACGATTGTTTCCTGCTGAACCACGGCCGCCTCCCTACTTCGCCCGCTCGACGATCGTGACGATCCGCCACCGCTTGGTCTTCGACAGCGGCCGGGTCTCCACGATTCGCACCACGTCGCCGACGTGCGCTTCGTTGCGCTCGTCGTGCGCCACTACGCGGCTCGTGCGCGTCGCCTGCTTCCCGTACAGCCCGTGAGTCACGCGGCGGCCGATGGCCACCACGACCGACTTGTGCATCTTGTCGCTCACGACCGTGCCGGTGCGGGTCTTGCGCTGCGCCCGCGGGGCGCGCGCCTGCTGAACGTCGCTCATTGTGCCTTCACTTTGGCCGCGCGCTCGGCCAGCACCGTCTTGAGACGGGCTACCGTGCGGCGCGCGGTCTTCACGTCCATGGGATTGCCGAGCACCTCGGTCGCAGCCTTGAAACGGAGGCCGAACGACTCCTTCTGAAACTCCTCCAGCTTGGCGCGAAGCTCCGCGTCCGTCAGCTCGCGGATCTGCACCGTGGTCAGCTTGGTCAGCGCCACCGTCCTACTCCTCCCGCTTCACGAACCGGGTCTTGATCGGCAGCTTCGCCGAGGCCAGCGCCATGCTCTTGCGGGCCAGCTCTTCGGTGATGCCCTCGATCTCGAACATCATCCGACCGATCTTCACCGGGCACACCCAACCCTCGGGATTGCCCTTGCCCTTCCCCATCCGCGTCTCGGCCGGCTTCTTCGTGATCGGCTTGTCGGGAAACAGCCGGATCCACAGCTTGCCGCCCCGCTTCATGCAGCGGGTCATCGCCACGCGGGCCGCCTCGATCTGCCGGTTGGTGACCCACCCCGCCTCGAGCGCCTGCAGGCCGAAGTGACCGAACGCCACGGTCTGGCCGCGGGTCGCGACCCCGCGCATCCGGCCCTTCATCTGCTTGCGGAACTTGACCCGCTTGGGCGCCAGCATGCTCAGGCCCCCGTACTGTAGGTGCGGCCGCGCGCGTCTTCCACGACCTCACCCTTGAAGATCCAGGTCTTCACCCCGATGGTGCCGAAGGTCGTCTTCGCGGTCGCCGTCGCGTAGTCCACGTCGGCCCGCAGCGTATGCAGCGGCACGCGGCCTTCGTGGTACCCCTCCACCCGCGCGATCTCCGCCCCGCCCAGCCGCCCGCCGCACTTGATCTTGATGCCCTGCGCCCCCATCCGCATCGCCGACTGCACCGCGCGCTTCATGGCGCGGCGGAAGCTGATGCGCTGGGCCAGCTGGTGCGCGACGTTGTCGGCCACCAGCTGCGCGTCCAGCTCCGGGCGCTTGATCTCCTCGACGTTGATCCCCACTTCCTTCGAGGTCAGCTGCGCCAGCTCGTCGCGCAGCTTGTCCACCTCCGCCCCGCGCTTGCCGATCACGACGCCAGGCCGCCCCGTGTGCACGGTCACCAGGACCTTGCCCGGCTTCCGCTCGATGTGCACGTCGCTGATCGCCGCGTGCTGCAACCGCGTGCGCAGGTAGGTCCGGATCAGCTCGTCTTCCTTGAGCAGGGCCGGGAAGTCACGATTCGCGAACCAGCGCGACCGCCACGGCTTGACGATGCCGAGCCGGAATCCATGGGGATGTACTTTCTGTCCCACCGCTAGTGCTCCTTCGTCGCCACGAGAATGGTGACGTGGCTGGTCCGCTTCTTGAGCGGCGTCGCCCGCCCCATCGCTGCCGGCTGGAACCGCTTCAGCGTCGGCCCCTCGTCCACCATGACCGTCTTCACGAACAGGTGGTCCTCGTCCAGCCGCTCCGACGCGAGCTGCGCCTTCACCCGCGCGTTGGCCACGGCCGACAGCAGCACCTTCCGTACCGGGACCGCCGCGCCCTTCTTGCTGAACTTGAGGATCGAGAATGCCTCGCCGACCGGCCGCCCGCGGATCATATCCACGACGAGCCGGACCTTGCGCGCCGACTGGCGCAGCGTCCGCTGGATCGCCCGCGCTTCGGTCATGGCTTCGGCGCCGGCGCCGGCGCGCCCGCGCCCTCCGCCTCGAGCCTGGCCTTCTTGTCGGCCGACATCTTGCCGCTGTGCCCGCGGAACAGCCGCGTCGGCGCGAACTCGCCGAGCTTGTGGCCGACCATGTTCTCGCTCACGTACACCGGCACGAACTTGTTGCCGTTGTGCACGGCCAGCGTATGCCCGACGAAGTCCGGCGTCACGGTGGACGACCGCGACCAGGTCTTGAGCACCCGCTTCTCGTTCTTGGTGTTCAGCTCGTGGATCCGCGCCAGCAGCCGCGCGTCCACGAACGGGCCCTTCTTGACGCTCCGAGACATTATCGCGTCGCCTTCCCGCGCTTGTGGCCGCGGATGATGAGTTTGGTGCTCGCCTTCTTCTTGTGCCGGGTCTTGACGCCCTCGGGCTTGCCCCACGGGCTCACCGGAGGCCGGCCGCCGCTCGACTTGCCCTCGCCGCCGCCCAGCGGATGGTCCACCGGGTTCTTGGCCACGCCGCGCACCCGGGATCGCCGCCCCCGCCAGATCTTCGTGCCGGCCTTGCCGAGGCTCTCCAGTTCGTGCTCGACGTTGCCCACCTGGCCGATCGTGGCGAGGCACACGCCCCGCACCAGCCGCACCTCGCCGCTCATCATCTTGAGGGTCACCATCGCACCCTCTTTCGCCACCACCTGGACGCCGGCCCCGGCAGAGCGGGCCATCTGGCCGCCGCGGCCGGGCTTGAGCTCGACGTTGTGCACCGTGGTGCCCAGCGGCACTTCGGCGAGCGGCACGGCATTNNCGAGCGGTTGGGATCGTACTCGATGGCGGCCACCTTGCCCGCGATCCCGAACTTGTCGCGGCGGAAGTCCACCCGCCGGTACATCCGCTTGTGCCCGCCGCCACGGTACCGCGTGGTGACGTGGCCCTGATTGTTGCGCCCGCCCTGGGAGCGCAGCGGCTCCAGGAGCGACTCCTCGGGCGCCTTCTTCGTGATCTCGGCGAAATCCGAGATGATCCGAAAGCGCGTCCCCGGCGTAACGGGCTTGAACTGACGGATGCCCATGCCCTAGCCCTCGAAGATCGGGATGACGTCGCCCTCTTTGAGCACGACGATCGCCTTCTTCCACTTCGCCCGGCGCCCCTGCCGCCCGCGGCCCAGGCCGCCGGCCCGCCGCTCCTTGGCGCGCATCTGCATGGTGCGCACGTCCTTCACCGTCACGGTGAACAGGTGCTCGATCGCGTCGCGGATCTCCGGCTTGGTGGCGGCACAAGCGACCCGGAACGTGTAGATCTTCCGGTTCTCGTACATCGCCGAGGACTTCTCCGTCACCAGCGGCTTGATGATCGCGCGATACAGTCCCGGCATCGCCTACTCCTTCTTCCCCGGCTTCTTGCCGGACGTGCTCTTCTTGGTCCTCGGCGCGGACGCCTTGGCCTTGGGGGCTGGCTTCTTCGCCTCCGGCTTCCGGGCCGCTTCGTGCACCTTGGGCGCCGGCGCCGCCTTGGCGCCGGCCGGCTTGGCTGCGGGCGCCTTCTTCTCGGCCGCCGGCTTCCGGGCCGGCGTGCGCGGCTTCTCCGGCTTGGCCGGAGCCGCTTCCCGCTTCGGCTTCGCGCGGCGGGGCGCCGGCGCCGGCGCGATGGCGGACGCCTCGCCGCCCGGCTCCAGCGTGCCCAGGGCCGGCTCTTCGATCACCAGCGCGTCGGCCCGCAGGATGTCGTAGGCGGACGCGTCCTGGAACCGCATCACCGACACGTTCTGCAGGTTGCGCGCCGAGAGCAGCAGGTTGGGATTCAGCGCCTCGGTGAGCAGCAGCACCCGGCGATCCGCGATGCCCAGCAAGCCGAGCAGCTCGGCGACGCGGCGCGTCTTCGGCTCCTCGAAGGCCAGCGGCGCGATGACACTGATCGCCCGCTCGCGCGCCCGGGCATTCAGCGCGGAGCGGCGCGCCAGCCTGCGCACCTTGCGCGGGATGCCGCGGCGATAGTCGCGCGGGAGCGGCCCGAAAACGGTGCCGCCACCAGGCCACAGCGGCGAGCGGATGGACCCCTGCCGTGCGCGGCCGGTGCCCTTCTGCTTCCAGGGCTTCTGGTTGCCGCCGATCACGAAGCCTCGGGTCTTGGTCTTGGCCGTGCCCTGTCGCTGATTGGCGAGGAAGGTGGTCACCGCCTGGTGCAGCACCGCCTCATGTACCAGACCGTCGAACGGATCGGCCGGCAGCCTCACCGCCCGCGGCAGCAGGGTGCCGTCCGCGGCGTAGGCGAGGACTTCGAGCGCCTCGCTCACGCGCCCTCCTTCGACACGGTCACCAGACCGCGCATCGGCCCGGGAACCGCGCCCCGCACGTACAGCAGGTTCTTCTCCCCGTCCACCTTGGCCACCAGCAGGTTGATCACCGTGCTCCGCGCGGCCCCCATGTGCCCGGGCATCCGCTTGCCCTTGATCACTCGCGACGGGTCGGTGCCCGGGCCCACCGAGCCCGGCTTGCGGAACCGGGTGTTGCCGTGGGTCGCCGGCCCCCCGGCGAAATGGTGGCGGTGGACCACGCCCTGGAAGCCGCGGCCCTTCGAGATGCCCGTCACCTTCACCAGCTCGCCCGCGGCGAACGCCGTCACGGTGACCACGGCGCCCGGTTGCGGCGCCTCCCCGCGGGCGGCGAATTCGCGCAGCACCTGCGGCGCCGCCTCGAGCCCCGCCTTGGCGGCATGGCCACGCTCGGCCTTGGTCGAGCGCTTCGCCTTGGCGACGCCGAAGCCGAGCTGAATGCGAGCCGGCAGACCCTCACGGGCCGGTCGCACCTGCACGACCGGACACGGGCCCGCCTCGATCACCGTCACCGGCGTGAGGGTCCCGTCCTCCGCGAACAGCTGCGTCATCCCCAGTTTGCGGCCGATGATCGCGTCCATCGCTACTCCACCTTGATCTCAACGTCCACGCCGGCCGGCAGATCGAGCTTGGTGAGGGCGTCCACCGTCTGCGGCCGCGAGTCGAGAATGTCAATCAGCCGCTTGTGCGTCTTCAGCTCGAACTGCTCGCGGCTCTTCTTGTCCACGTGCGGGCTGCGCAGCACGGTCCAGCGCTGCGTCTTGGTCGGCAACGGGATCGGCCCGGACACCTGGGCGCCCGTCTTCTCCGCGGTGCGGACGATGTCCGCCGCGGCCTGGTCGATCACCGCGTGATCGAAGGCCTTGAGGCGGATGCGGATGCGGCCTGCCTTCACGGTGTCTACTCCAGAATCTTGGTCACGACGCCCGCGCCGACGGTGCGGCCGCCCTCGCGGATNNTTGTCGCCGGGCATCACCATCTCGACGCCCTCCGGCAGCTCCACCGACCCGGTCACGTCGGTCGTCCGGAAGTAGAACTGCGGCCGGTACCCCTTGAAGAACGGGGTGTGGCGCCCGCCCTCTTCCTTGGTCAGGACGTAGACCTCGGCGTTGTACTTGGTGTGCGGGGTGATCGAGCCGGGCTTGGCGAGCACCATGCCGCGCTCGATCTCGCTCTTCTCTACGCCCCGCAGCAGCAGGCCGATGTTGTCGCCCGCCTGCCCCTCGTCGAGCAGCTTGCGGAAC
>PMIK01000235.1:0-715 GCA_003157095.1 Gemmatimonadota bacterium
CCCACGTCCATGTACTCGATGAAGCGCACTTCGGCGCCGTTGGCGCGGCCGTATTCAATCAAGTCCACCAGCTCGTCGTCGTTGTAGCCGCGTACCACGACCGTATTGAGCTTGAAGCGCTCGAACCCTGCTGTCCGCGCCGCCGCGATGCCGGCCAGCACGTCGGCGTGACGCTTGCTGCGCGTATACGCCTCGAAGCGCTCGGGGCGCAGCGTATCGAGGCTTACGGTAATGCGGCCGAGCCCCGCTCGGCGCAACGCCTCGGCCTGGGCCGCCAGCACCATCCCGTTGGTCGTAAGGGCGAGGTCGGTGATCCCCGCCGTGCGCCCGAGCAGGGTCACCACCGTGGGCACGTCGTGCCTGAGAAGCGGCTCGCCGCCGGTGAGGCGCACCTTGGTGACCCCGAGTCCGGCGAAGATCCCCGCCAGCCGCGCGATCTCCTCGAAAGTCAGGATCGAGGCCCGCGGCAGCCACACGTACTCCTCCTCCGGCATGCAGTAGCGGCAGCGGAGGTTGCACCGGTCGGTGAGCGAGACCCGGAGGCTCGCGAGCGGGCGCTTGAGCGTATCGTGGATCACCAGGGACGAACGAAAGCCGGGTGCCGGGTTACGGGCAAGGACGGCCCGGCGGGCCGTGGCGGCCGCCGGACTGCATCTGGACGGGCGACAGCGGGCTACGTGGTCGCCGTACCGGGCCGGGCGGCCTTCTCCCGCTC
>PMIK01000235.1:724-6589 GCA_003157095.1 Gemmatimonadota bacterium
AAGGACTTGACGCTTTCGCCGCGCTTGGGATCGGGCACGCCGATGGTGGCCGCCTCGAGTACCGCCGGGTGCTTGCTGAGCACGCCATCCACCTCGTCGGGGTAGACGTTGTAGCCCGAGGCGAGGATCATGTCCTTCTTCCGGCCGACGATGCAGTGGTACCCGTCCTCGTCAATCGTCGCGATGTCACCGGTATGGAGCCAGCCGTCCGTCAGTGCCTGTGCCGTCTCCCCGGGCATGTTCCAGTATCCCGCCATCACCTGCGGGCCCTTGATGAGCAGCTCGCCCGGCTCGCCGGTGGGCATCTCCCGATTGCCGGTCTCGAGGTCCACGACCTTGCAGTCGGTGTCGGGGAACGGGATGCCGATGCTGCCCGGTTTCCGCAGTCCGTCCCTCGGATGGACGTGCGTGACGGGCGAGGTCTCGGTGAGGCCGAATCCCTCGATGACGCGGCTCCCGGTGATCCGCTCGAATCGCTCCATCACGGGAAGCGGCAGCGGCGCGGAGCCCGAGAAGCAGATCTTCACGCACCGGACGTCCATGTGCTCGATGCCCGGATACAGGTTGAACGCCTGGAACATCGCGGGCACGCCCATGAACATTGTGATCCGGTGCTTCACGACCGCCTTCACGATCGCCGAGATGTCGCGCGGGTTGGGCAGCAGGACCATGGTCGCGGCCGCGCCGATCGGGAAATTCATGCATACCGTCATCCCGAACACGTGGAACAGCGGCAGCGCGGACAGGATGACCTCGGACCCATGGGCCATGTGCATCCAGGTCATGCTCTGCTGAACGTTGCACGAGAGGTTGCGATGCGTGAGCATGGCGCCCTTCGAGACGCCCGTGGTTCCGCCCGTGTACTGCAGCGCGGCGACGTCGTCCATCCCGATCGCAACGGCGGGCGGGTCCGGCTCCGTGGCATCCACGAGCTTCCGGAAGAAGTGCACGCCGGGCGCGGGGGCCACGTGTGCGATCGCGGGTGGTTTCATCCGCCGCAGCTTCAGGGGCGCAATCTGCCTCAGGGGGAAGGGCAGGTACTCCGGGATGGACGCGACGATGTAATGCTTGACCGGGAGCCGGCTGCGGATGTGCCGCAGCCGGGTCGCGTAGAGGAAATCGGCCGTGATGGCAACCTCGCACCCGGCGTCACCCCACTGATGCTCGAGCTCGCGCTCGACATACAGCGGATTCGTCATCACCACCTGCCCGCCGAGGGCCAGCGTGGCGTAGTAGCCGATCACGGTCTGCGGCAGGTTCGGGAGGTGGATCGCCACCCGCGTCCCCTTGGAGACGCCCAGCAGGGCGAGGGCCGTGGCCAGCCGGTCCACCTGGTCCTTCAGCTCGCGGTAGGTCAGTCGCGAACCCAGGAAGAGGATGGCGGGCACGTCCGGGTAGGCTTCGGCCGAGTGCTCGAGGCGCTCCGGCAATGTCAGCGGCTCGTAGTTGATGCTGGGGGGCACGACCGAATCGTAGTACTTGTGCCAGACACGCTGTTCCACACGCTCTCCCGAAGGATCGGACGGCCCCAACTTCGCGCCGCGCCGGGGCCTTGCGCAACCGCGGGGCGGGCTGCCTTTTTGGGGCTATTCCGAGCCGCCTAGTCGGGTTAACCCTCCCGGGAGATTGCCCATGCACGATGTGACGATGCCTATGCTGTGGCTGCCGATTCTCCTCTCCGCTGTCGCGGTGATGATCGGGAGCAGCGTCATCTGGATGGCCCTCAAGTACGAGAACGCGGAGTGGAAGGTGGTCCCGGGCGAGGATCAGCTGATAGAGGCCGTGCGCAAGCTCAACCTCTCTGCGCCGGGGCAGTACCTCTTCCCTCACATGATGGGGGAGGGCGGGGCGCAGGCGGCGACGAGGAAATGGGAGGAAGGCCCTGTCGGCGTGCTGCTGCTGAGGAAGCCCGGCAAGTTCAGCATGGGGGGCACGCTCTTCAAGTCGTTCATCTTCTACCTGGTCGTGTCGTTCTTCGTGGCCTACGTGGCGAGCCATGCGCTCTCGGTCGGCACGGAGTACCTGCGCGTCTTCCAGATCGCGGGCGCGTGCGGCTTCATGGCTTACGGGTTCGCGTTGGTTCCCGAGGCGATCTGGTTCGGCCGCACTTGGAAGAGCGTATGCAAGGGGCTGGTCTCGGCGCTGATCCTCGGGTGCCTGACCGCCGGAACGTTCGGCTGGCTCTGGCCACGCTAGCGCGAGGCTTCCGGATCCAGTGCTGTCAGAGGGCGCGCCGGGTGGCGCGCCCTCTCGCTGTAACTCCTCAGCCCGGAGGCTCGTAAGGGTGTCCGGCGGGGCGCTCCGCCCCGCAGGGGGATCTTCACATGTTGCGTGCACTGGGAATGTTGGCGGGCACGGCCGTGGTCGGCGTGCTGGCCCTCAAGCTGCTGGGCCTGCTGCTCCTGCCGGTGCTGGGGATCGTGTTCGGGGTCGTGATGTTCGTGCTGAAACTGGCGGTGATCTTCGGCCTGGCCTACCTCGCCTACAAGCTCTTTCGCCGGTGGGGTGAGGAGCGCGGATCCGAAGCCAGCTAACGCCTCTGGAAGCGTCTCCGGGGCAGACAATTCGAGCCCGGGCGCGTAGTTTGTCCGGACCATGAAGGACAAGACGATCGCCTACCTGCTATGGTGCGGCTGCTTCGTCGGGGTCTGCGGCCTGCACCGCATTTATAACGGGCGGTACGGCACCGGCTTTCTGTGGCTGTTCACGCTCGGCTTTTTCGGGATCGGCCAGATCATAGATCTGTTCACGATCCCCGGGATGGTCGAGGACGCGAATAACCGGGCGCTCATCCAGTCCATGGGCGGCTCTGCCGCGTTCCTCGCCGGCGGCGCGGGCGCCGGACAGATGGTCAGGCGCCTGCCCCGGACGACGGAGGAGTTCCAGGTNNGCGGTCGCCTTCACCGGGCGCGGCTTCAAGGAAGTTGACAAGCGGCTCCGGGAGATGGCCGTCGCCGGCTACATCGAGGCCGACAGCGACGATGTGGGGCAGGAGTTCTACGTATTTCCCGGATTGGTCAGATGACGCTCGAGGGGCTAGGGACTAGGGGCTAGGGGTTAGAGAATCGCGTTGCTCCAGCCGCTGCCACTCAAGCCCCTAGCCCCTATCCCCTCGCCCCTAGTCCCGCAGTACTTCCACCGCCGTCCGTCGGAACACCTCTCGGCTCGCCGCGATCCCGACCGTAGCCACCAGCGTGGCCGTCACCGCCAGCACCACGAGGAGCGGCAGCGCGGGGAGCCTGAACCCGAGGTCGAAGACCAAGTGCATCATCGCCCAGCCGCCTCCCGCGGAGAGCCCGATGCCGACCATTCCCGCGAGGAGCCCCAGCGCGAGGTACTCCGCGAGGAGGATGTGTGAGAGCTGGCGGCGCGTGGCGCCGAGGGTCTTGAGCAGCGCTCCCTCGCGAATGCGCTCGAGCCGTCCCGCGGCGACGGCCCCGAGGAGCACCAGCGCACCGGTCGCCAGGCTGAAGGCGGCCATGAAGCGGATGGCGAGCGACACGCGGCGCAGAATCCGCTCCACGGTGGCCTGGACCAGCGCGATGTCGATGCTCGTCACGTTGGCATAGCGCTCGGACACGGCCCGCTGGAGGCGGGCGCGCGCGGCGGCGTCGTCAACCTGGGTGAGCACGACCGTCGAGCGCGGAGCCTTGGCGAGTGCCGCCGAGCTGAAGACGGCGAAGAAGTTGGGCTCGAAGCGCGCCCACTCTACCTCGCGCAGGGCCACGACGGTGGTCGGCACCGTGAGGCCCTGGACGGTCCATTCGATCCGGTCGCCGACGCCCACCTTGAGATCGTGCGCGACATCGGTGCTGAGCGATACGGGGAAGGGCGGACCCGCGCCCGGGGCGTGCCACCATGCGCCCTGGACCAGCCGCTCGCTGGTCGTGGCGGAGTCGCGGTAGGTCGAGCGGAACTCGCGGCGGAGCATCCAAGGTGAAGGCGGCCTGGCCTTGGGGTCCTTGAGCAGTTCGGCCGGCGTGCGCCCGTTGATAGACGCGATCCGCATCGGGACGATGGGGACTTGCTGGAGCACCGGGTGGCCGCTCGCGACCACGAGGCTTTCGACGCCGGCTTCCTGATCCGGCTGCACGTCTATGAAGACCAGATTCGGCCGGCCTGGCGTCGCGAGGGCGGTGAACTGGACCTGCCCGAGGAGGTTCGCCTGGACCAGGTACAGGGTCGCCAGGAGCGCGACGCCGAACCCGAGCGCCACCACCACGGTGCGGGTCTGGTTGCGCGGCCGGTACAGGTTGGCGATGCCCTGCCGTACCACGTATGGCCAGCGGGCGCCGCGGGCTCCGAGCCGGATGGCGCGGCGGGCCAGCGCCATCGCCAGCCGCGCCGCGAGGGAGAGCACGCCGATGGCGAGGCCGATGGCCACCGCAAAGCCGAGACCGACCCTCGGCTGGCTGGTCTGGTTCATCGCGAGTGCCAAAACGCCGATGGCGAGTGCGCCGAACGCGACCAGCCGCCACGGGTCCCGCGGCTGTCCGACCGCATCGTCCTCGAATGGCCGCCGCAGCGCCTGCAGCGGCGAGACGAGGCGGACCTCGAGCAGCGGCCGGAGGGCGAAGAGCACGGCCACGACGAGGCCGATCCCGAGGCCGGCGAGGATGGCGGCCGGCTCGATCGCCACCGTCACGTCGAGCGGGAGGACGTCCTTGAGCAGCGCGGGCAGCAGGAACTGGATCGCGACTCCGAGGACGGATCCGGCGGCGGCGGCGATGAGCCCCAGCGTGGCGGCCTGCAGGAGGTAGACGGCGAACACCAGCGGCCGGCTGGCGCCGAGGCACCGCAGCACCGCGATGGTGTCCAGCTTACCGGCCACGAACGCCCCGACGCCGCTCGCCACGCCGATGCCGCCCAGGAGCAGGGCGATCAGCCCGACGAACTGGAGGAAGGTCGAGAGCTGGTTCAGGGCCTCGGTGAGGTTGGCTTCGGCGTCCGCGGCCGAGCGGCTCCGCACCTGCTCCTTCTCGAACAGGCGCTTGTGGGAGCCGTCAAGGCGGCGCGCGGCCTTTTCGCCGTCGAGTTTGAGGAGCGCCTGGTAGGTCGCGCGGCTGCCGAAGACGACCAGCCCGGTCCCCGCCACGTCGCGCACGGGGATGTACACCTCCGGCACGAACGCGCCGAACCCGCCGGATAGCCGGCCCGGCACTTCGGTCGCCACGCCCGCGATTCGGAAGCTGCGGCGGCCCAGCTCGAGGGTGTCGCCGATCCGCGCGCCGAGCTGCACGAGGAGAGTGGTATCCACGATGGCCACGTCGGCGGTGTCGAGGTCGGCCCAGCGGCCCGCGGGGCTCGTCTCGACCCGCCCGTAGAACGGGAAGCCGCCGCCCACGGCCCGAACGTCCACCAGGCGCGCCCCCTCCTTGCGCGGGATGAACGCCATGGAGTTGAGCATCGTCCGCCGCGCCACCACCACTCCCTGACGGCCGAGCGAGTCGAACAACGCCTCGATCGGCTGGGTGAACGGACGGTTGCTGGTGAGCAGCAGATCGGCGCCGAGCAGTTCCCGGGACTGGCGGTGGACAGCCGTCTCGACGTTGGCCGTGAACGAGCGGATCGCGACCAGAGTCGCCACCCCGATCGAGATCGCGGACCCGAACAGCAGCAGGCGCCGGCGCGAAGCGCGGGTCTCGCGCCACGCCATGCGGAGGACGACGGGCAGCCGGTTCATCCGCGCGCGCTGCCGGGCGCGACGGCGCCGTCAATCAGGTGGAGGGTGCTCTTGGCGCGTGCGGCCAGATCGGCGTCGTGCGTCGCGAGGACGATGGTGGCGCCCGACTCGCGGTTCAGGGCGTCCAGCAGCTCGATGATCCGCGCGCCCGTCTCCGCGTCCAGGTTGCCGGTCGGCTCGTC
>PMIK01000202.1 GCA_003157095.1 Gemmatimonadota bacterium
AACGGGTGAGAAGTGAGGCGTGAGAAGGCGTGTCGGCCCCTCTCACTTCGTCTTCTCAGCGCTCACCTCACACCCATCACCTCATCCAGTACTTCCACCACCTTCTCCATCTCCTCGATCGTGTTGTAGCAGTGCGGGGCCAGGCGGATCGCGCCCTCCCGAACCGAAACCACGATGCCGGCCTGCCGGAGGCGGCGGTTCGCCTCCCTCGCGTCCGGTGGCGCCAGGCACACGATCTGCGACCGGTGAAGCTGGTCGGTAGGTGAGGTGATCCGGACGCCGCGCCGTTCCGCCCAGGCGAGCAGCGGCTCGCCCAGGGTGCGCAGATAGGCCGCGATCGCATCCACCCCCAGCTCCAGCAGCAAGCCGATGGATGTGGCCAGACCCAGCTGGTCCTGGGTGGCGGGGCTCGCGATCTCGAAGCGCCGCGCGTCCTCCACCAGCCGGTCGTCATAGCTGAGCAGGTTGCTGAAGTCGTCCATGCCCTGGTACGACAGCCAACCGGACATCGGTGGCACCAGCTCGGCGATCAGCTCGCGGCGCACGTAGCAGAACCCCGAGCCCCACGGCCCCAGCAGCCACTTCTGCCCGCCGCAGGCGACGATGTCCACCGGCTGGGCGCGCACGTCGAACGGCAGCGCTCCGAGCGCCTGGATGGCGTCCACGACCAGGTAGACCCCGTTGGCGCGGCACGCCGCGCCGAGGCGGTCCAGGTCCGCGCGGAAGCCGTTGGAGAACTGCACCAGCGAGACCGCCAGCACGCGGACCTGAGGATCCGCGAGGCGCTCGACGAGGTAGTCCTCGTCGGGGAACCCGAGCGGCGTGACCGGCGCGCGCTCCACGACGACGCCGGTCCGCCGCCGCGCCAGCCACGGATAGACGTTCGCCGGAAACTCACGGTCGCTCACCAGCACGATGTCGCCGGACACGAGCGGCAGCGCTCCGGCCGCGGTATGGAGACCGGTGGACGTGTTCGGCGCGAGCGCGATTTCCTCGGGTGCGGCATTCACCAGCTGCGCGGCGGCGCTGCGCGCCGCGGCGTGGATCGCGAACAGATCCCGGTCCGGCAGGAGGTGCGGTGCCGTCCGCTTGGCGTTGAACGCCTCGATGGCGAGGCGGGTGCGCTCCGGCAGGGGACCGACCGAGGCGGCGGCCAGGTAGGTTGTCGCTGCGGTCCACGGGAACTCGCGATTGCGCAACTCGCGCACGAGCTCGCCGAGCTGCGTGGGGCGTACGATATCGGTCATCGCGGAATTGGCGCGGGCATGGGTGCGGCGGCTACGTTAACCCTCCATGAGCGAACGCGGCAAGCGGAGGTGACCCTTCCGGGCTGGCGCTTCGCGCTCGTCCTGGGCGGCGGCGGCATGAAGGGGCTCGCGCACGTCGGCGTGCTCCGTGCGCTCGAAGAGCGTGGTTGGACGCCCGATGTGGTCGTCGGCAACAGCATCGGTGCCTTGATCGGCGCCGCATGGGCCGTGGACTTCACCATCGCCGAGCTCGAGGCCCTGGCGCTCAGCATGACGCGCCGCGACGTCTTCGCCATCGCGCGCGGCGAGATGGCGGCGCGACGCCTGAGGGCCGCCGGACTCTACAAGACCGAGCCGCTCGAAATGCTGCTCCGCGGGTTTCTCGGCGACACCACCTTCGACGACCTCCCCCGGCGACTCGTGGTGGCCTCGGTGGACATCAACAGCGGCATGGTGACCTACTGGGGCCTGCCCGGCCTCAGGAACGTGCCGGTCGCGGACGCCGTGTTCGCGTCCTGCGCGCTGCCGGGCTTCTTCGCGCCGCGCGAGATCGACAGCCGCTTCCTGGTTGACGGAGCGCTCGCCGACAACCTGCCGGTCACCCTGGCGGCGGCCCAGGACGTGGACGGCGTGATCGCGGTGGACGTGGGCTCTTCGAGCGTGCTGCGCGCCGAGGTGCAGGAGTCCGGATTCGCCGCCGTGTTCGCCCGCGCCTCCGAGATCGTCTTCCACCAGTTGCTGGAGGCGCGGCTCGCCCACTGGACCCGTCCGGCGATGCTGCTCATCCAGCCGCGCGTCGAGCACGTGCCGATGCTGTCGTTCGCCCACAACCGCGAGTTGATTGACGAGGGGTACCGCGCCGCCGTCGCCGCGCTGGATCAGGCGGGGGACGAGGTGCGCCATTCCGGCGCCGGCATCTTCCCACAGCGGCTGGTCGAGGTGGCGGTCGATCGCGAACGCTGCATCGGCTGCGGGGCCTGCGTCGCGCTGGCGCCGCCCGGCATGTTCCGGATGGACGCCTCAGGGAAGGCGGTCGGTCCCTCGACTCCCCAGGAGTGGTCGCCGATCAGCGGCGGGTTCATCCGCCACTGCCCGACCTACGCCATCACCGCCCATCCGGCGCGGGCGGCGGCTGGCGGTTCCACAGGCGGTGGGTCCACAGGTACTGCTCGGGGTTGACCCGGACCGCCGCTTCGAGTCGCTGCCGGAACAGCGTCGCAAGCCGCTGAATCAGCTCCGTCGCATCGCCTTGCGGCGACGGGTCCAGCAGCTCCGCGTAACCCCGGTAGCGCCCGTCGGCCTCCGCGATGAACGCGCCGAACACCACCGGCGCGCCCGTGCGCGCGGCAAACAGCCCCGGCCCCTCCGCGGTCTGGGTGGGCCGGCCGAAGAAGGGCACCCAGGTGTGGCTGCGCATCGCGCCCTGATCCGCGACCAGGCCAATGAGCTTGCCGGCGGCGAGCGCCGCGGGCACGGCCGTCTTCGCCTCGGGCAGCGGGATCGGCTCGATGCCCATCTTCCGCCGCGATCGCTCGACCAGGTCCGCCACCCACGGGTTGGAGGGCGGCTTCACGACACCGCACACCGGCAGGCCGATGGCCGCCGCCCANNTCCTCGCCCTCGAAGCTCCGGACGAACGGCAGCACTGCCCGCGGCCCGCCAGCGGTCAGCCGCAGCGAGTCGGTGGCCACGCGGCCGAAGTGCGCGTACATCCGGCGCGCCAGGTCCACGCGGTCGCCGGCGGAAAGGTCGGGAAATGCGAGGGCGAGGTTCCGGTCGGCCACCTCGCGCCTGAAGCCGAGGCCGCGCACCCCTCGCCCGAGGGCCGCACCGACGCCGAGTGCGAAAGAGCGCGGCAGCGGGCGCACCAGTCCCAGCGCCGCGCGCAAAATCAAGTACACCGGGTAGTCGCTCCGCCGTCTCATCGCCGGTGGGCCAGCGCGACGCGGTACGCCGCTTCGGTCAGGGCCGCGGTTCGCGCCAGAGAGAACCGCTCCCGCGCGGTGCGCCGGGCCCGCGCGCCGAGCCGGCGCCGCAGGTCCGGATCGCCCAGGAGCCGCGACAAAGCGCCGGCGAATGCGGAGGAGTCGCGCGGCGGCACGAGCCACCCGTCCTCGCCGTGGCTCACCAGGTCCGCGTTGCCGCCGGCGCGCGACGCGACGACCGGCAGACCGAGCGCCATCGCCTCGAGGAGCGCCTGCGACAGCCCCTCGCCGCGCGACGGGAGCACCGCGACGTCGAACAGCCGGTAGAACGGCAGCACATCGGGACGGAACGGCACGCAGCGCACCCCATGCCACGGCGCCGCGCCGGCGAGAGCCCGCAGCTCGGCATCCGGCTCCACGCCGACCAGCGTGACGGTCACCGGGCGCTCGATCGCGGTCAGGGCACGCAGCAGCACGTCCTGATCCTTGCGCCGCGCGACCACGCCCACCGTCGGCCGCCACGGCCGCCAGCCCGCGAGACAACGGGCCGTGTCAATCTCGGCGCCTGGAACGTCGCGGTCGAGCCGCGAGAGGTCCACGCCGTTGGGCACCACGCTCACCCGCCAGGGCGGGGCGCCCCGCCGGACCAGCGCCCGCGCCACCGACCGGCTCACGGCTATGGTGCGGTCGGCGACGAAACCGTTGAGCAGCACCGACACCGGAAGCGAGCGCGGCATCTGGCGGCGGGTCATCACGCATGCCGCGCGGAACGGCCCCGCCAGCCGCGCCAGCCGGCACGCGGCGCGGTCCCGCGACGCGTGCGAGTTCACCACGTCCACGCGCTCCTCCCGCACCAACTGGACGATCCGTCGAGCCAGGGGCACGGGACGGTCGAAGGCGAGCGGCACCACCTCGAGCCCGGCCGCGTGTGCCATCGCCGCCAGCACGCTCTCGGCGCGACAGCCTACCAGCACCCGGTGCCCGGCGGCCTGCTGCGCCGCGGCCAGCGCGGCGATCGAGATCGTCGAGCCGGCGCCGTCACCCTGGTGGGTGAGGTGCAGGATGGTGAGCGCGCCGTCGCCGGCCCCGGCCCGCTCCGCGCCCGGGCCGGCCGCGCGATCAGTCCACGAGGGTAGGACGGGACTCCGCACCGAACTGCAGCGTGTAGAGACGGCGGTAGACGCCGCCGGCGGCGAGCAGCTCCTCGTGGCGGCCGCGCTCGACGATGCGCCCGCGGTCCAGCACCAGGATCTGCGTGGCGTTCTGGACCGTGGACAGCCGGTGCGCGATCACGAAGACGGTGCGCCCCTCCAGCAGGCGGTCGATCGCTCCCTGGACGAGGTGCTCGGCTTCCGAATCGAGCGCACTCGTGGCCTCGTCCAGGATCAGGATCGGCGGATCACGCAGCAGGGCGCGCGCGATTGCGATCCGCTGGCGCTCCCCGCCCGA
>PMIK01000060.1 GCA_003157095.1 Gemmatimonadota bacterium
TGCCGTTCGAGTTCGGCACCGTGGCGCGCAACTACCGGCGCTATGCCGACGAGATCGCGCGGCTGGCCGCGCGGAACGACACGACGAGGGGACTCGACCTGGCGCCATTGAGAGGCGCTGTCGCGCGCCTCGACAGCGCGGCGCAGCGCTATGAATCCGCGCTCGCCCCACTCGACCGGATGACCGCGGCCGAGGTCGCGGCGCGGCACGATGCGCTGGACCGGGTGAACCAGATCCTGTACCGGACGGAGCGCGCGGTCACGGACACGGCCGGCCTTCCGCGGCGGCCGTGGTTCCGGAACCTCATCTACGCCCCGGGCCTGTACACGGGATACGGGGTGAAGACCATGCCGGGCATCCGCGAAGCGGTCGAGCTGCGGCAGCCCGATGAGGCGCGGGCGGAGGCGGCGCGCGTCACGTCGGCGGTGGGGCATCTGGCCGACGAAGTGGATCGCGCGGCGGCGGCCTTGGGCGACGCGTTGAAGTAGCGCGGCGCGAGGATCGGGAGCGGCACGATGCGACGCTGGAACGGATGGGGCGACGAAGCGATCGAGTACCCCGTGCCGCCCGGCGCGGCCCGATTCTTGGAGCAGCGGCTCGGAAAGGCACAGGGCATCCCGCCGGCCCGGCTTGCCGACGTGCTCGCGGCCGTGCCCCCGTCGCGGCTCCCACGCCTCGCGCTGGTGGACCGTGAGCCCGAGACGCGCGCGCGCCATGCGCGCGGCCAGAGCCTGCCCGACTGGATCGCGATGCGCAGCGGCCATCCCGGCGCCATCCCCGACGGCGTGGCACACCCCGCCACTCGCGACGACGTCCGGTCTCTCCTCGGGTTCGCGGCGCGGGCCGGCGCACGGCTGATTCCATACGGCGGCGGCACCAGTGTGGTGGGCCACGTGAACCCGGCCGGCGGCGACGCCCCGGTGCTCACGGTCAGCATGGCCCGGATCAACGGGCTGCTGCACTTCGACGAAACCAGCCAGCTCGCGACCTTCGGCGCCGGCGCCGCCGGGCCGGATCTCGAGGCGCAGCTCAGGGCCCGCGGCTTCACCCTCGGTCACTTCCCGCAGTCGTTCGAGTACTCCACCATCGGCGGCTGGGTCGCCACCCGCTCGAGCGGACAGCAGTCGCTCGGCTACGGCCGCATCGAGCGGCTGTTCGCCGGCGGCATGCTCGAAGCGCCGGCCGGCACCCTGGAGCTTCCACCGTTCCCCGCGTCCGCGGCCGGTCCCGATCTGCGGGAGATCGTGCTCGGCTCCGAGGGCCGGCTCGGCATCATCACCGAGGCCACAGTCCGCATCTCGCCCTTCCCCGAGCGCGAGCGCTTCTACGCGGTTTTCCTGCCCACGTTCGATGACGGCGTGGCCACCGTGCGCGAGCTGGTGCAGGGCCGCGTGCCGCTCAGCATGCTCCGTCTCAGCACCGCCGTCGAGACGGAGACCACGCTGCGGCTGGCCGGCCACGAGCGCCTGATTCAGGCCCTCGAGCGCGTGCTCGCGATGCGCGGAGCGGGACCGGAGAAGTGCATGCTCCTGCTGGGATTCTCGGGCCGTCGGTCGCTCGTGACCGCGGCCCGCAAGGACGCCATCGCTATCGCGGGCATCCATCGGGGCGTGCGCGTCGGCGGCGCGGTTGTGGGGAAGCAGTGGCAGCGCAGCAGGTTCCGGGTACCCTACCTGCGCAATTCGCTGTGGGAGGCCGGGTACGCCGTGGACACGCTCGAGACGGCAACCCGCTGGAGCCAGTTGCCGAAGCTGGTCCAGGCGATCGAATCCGCGCTCGAGACGGCGCTGGCGCCGCTCGGCGAGCGCGTGCACGTCTTCACGCACCTGTCGCACTTCTATACCGACGGCGCGAGTCTGTACACGACCTACCTCTTCCGGATCGCCGCCGATCCGGACGAGACGCTGCACCGCTGGCAGGCGCTCAAGGGCGCGGCGAGCCGGGCGATCGTCGCGCACGGAGCGACCATCTCCCATCATCACGGGGTCGGCCTCGACAACGCGCCCTACCTCGCAGCCGAGAAGGGCGATCTCGGAATGCAGGTGCTGCGAGACCTGTGCGCGCGATTCGACCCCGCTGGGATGATGAACCCCGGCAAGCTGGTCTGACCCGGGCGGAGGGGGACGGCGCGATGTGGCGGACCGGGTGGCGTGAGGCGGCCTGGACAGGACTCGACGGGCCATGGGACGTGCTGGTGGTCGGCGGCGGGATCACCGGCGCCGGCATCCTCCGCGAGGCGGTCCGCCATGGCCTCAGGGCGCTGCTGGTCGAGCAGCGCGACTTCGCGTGGGGCACCTCCAGCCGTTCGTCCAAGCTGGTGCACGGCGGCCTGCGCTACCTCAAGGAGGGGAAGCTCCGGCTCACCCGCGCCTCCGTCACCGAGCGCGAACGCCTCGTCGCCGAAGCGCCCGGCCTCGTGGAGCGGCTGGGGTTTCTGCTCGCGACCTACGAGGGCGCGCATCCCGGATCGCTCACCTACCGGGCCGGACTCAGCCTGTACGATCTCCTGGCGGTGCGGTGGAGTCACCAGCACTACGATCCGGAGGACTTCCGGATGCTGGCTCCGCACATCGCGCAGCGGGGCCTCAAGGGCGGGTTCAGGTACAGCGACGCCCAGACCGACGATGCCAGGCTCGTGGTGCGGGTGCTGTCGGAGGCGGTGGCCGCCGGGGCCAGCGCCTTGAACCACGCGGCGGTGGAAAACCTGATCCGCGAGAACGGAGTCGTGACGGGGGTGCGGCTCGTGGACCGCGAGCGGCAGCGGTCCCGCGAGGTCCGCGCCACCGTCGTGATCAACGCGACGGGCGCCTGGGCCGACCGGCTGCGCCAGGAGCTGGGCGCGCCGCGCCGCATCCGCCCGCTGAGGGGAAGTCACCTCACTTTTCCGGCGTGGCGATTCCCGCTGGCGCAGGCCCTCACGGTGTCTCATCCGGCAGACCAGCGTCCGGTCTTCTTCATGCCTTGGGAGGGTGTCACCTTGATCGGCACGACCGACGTTGATCACGATCGCCCGCTCGATGAAGAGCCGGCGATCACGGCCGGCGAGGTGCGCTACCTGTTCGCGGCGATCGAGGCGGAGTTCCCCTCTCTCGGAGTGACGCCCAGCGACGTCATGGCGAGCTTCTCCGGCGTGCGGCCGGTGATCAACACGGGCAAGGCCGACCCGTCGCGCGAGTCGCGGGACCACGCGGTGTGGGACGAGGAGGGACTGCTGACGGTCACCGGTGGGAAGCTCACGACCTTCCGGCTCATGGCGCTCGACGCACTCCGGGCGGCGCGGCGCCGGTTGCCGGCGCTACGAGGCCTGAGCGCCAGGACCCGGGTGCTCGATCCGGTCGGCCCCGGGCTGCCGCCGGAGGCCGATGCGCTCGATGACGACGTGCGGCGCCGGCTGATCGGCAGGTATGGCGCGGAGGCGGGACGGCTGGTGTCCGCCGCGCGGCCGGGCGAGCTCTCCGCGATCCCGGGTGCGCGCACGCTGTGGGCCGAGCTGCGCTGGGCTGCGCGCGCCGAAGCGGTGGTCCACCTCGACGACCTGTTGCTGCGCCGCGTGAGGCTGGGGCTCCTGCTGCCCGACGGCGCGCGCGATCTGTTGCCGGACGTCAGGAGAATCTGCCGGGAAGAGCTTGGATGGGACGATGCGCGTTGGGAGCGCGAGGCCGACGCGTATCTCCGCATCTGGCGCGACTGCTACAACGTTCCGGCCGAGGCGCTCGTCGCGGCCCGGCCGGCGGAACGCTGACGTGTCCATCGCCCGCAGCCTGCTGCTCTACGCCTCGCGCAGCCAGCGGCTCGCCGCGGCGCTGCGGAATCGTCGGTTCGTGGGCCGCGCCGTCAACCGGTTCATGCCCGGCGAGGAATTCTCCGCCGCGCTCGCGGCGGCGCGCCGGTTCGCCGACGCCGGCATCGGGACCGTCCTGACCCAGCTCGGCGAGAACGTCGCGACGCTGGCCGAGGCCGAGAGCGTTCAGCGCCACTACCTCGATGCGCTGCGGGACATCCGCCAGGCAGCGCTGCCCGCGCAGATCTCGGTCAAGCTCACTCAGCTCGGGCTGGAGGTGGACCGCGCCGCCTGCGAGCTCGCGCTGCGCTCCCTCGTCGCCGGCGCCGCCGAAACCGGTTCCACCCTGTGGATTGATATGGAGGACTCGAGCTACACCGACGTCACGCTCGACGTGTTCCGGCGGGTGCGATCCGAATGGCCCAACGTCGGGGTGTGCCTCCAGGCCTATCTGCGCCGGACGCCCGCGGACCTGGAATCGCTGCTTCCACTCGAGCCGGCAATCCGGCTGGTGAAAGGCGCGTATGCCGAACCACCGGCCGTCGCCTTCCCCCGCAAGCGCGACGTGGACGCCGCGTACTATGCGCTGGCCGGGCGGCTCCTGGAGCGGGCCGCGGGCGGCAAGGCGAATCCGGTCTTCGGCACCCACGACATGCGGCTCGTGGGGCGAATCCGGGCGCGCGCCGCGGAGCTGGGCGTGCCCCCGCGTGGCTGCGAATTCCACCTGCTGTACGGGATTCGGGAGAGGGACCAGCGCGCGCTCGCCGCCGAGGGCGAGGCCGTGCGCGTCCTCGTCAGCTACGGCAGCGCGTGGTTCGCCTGGTATATGCGGCGCCTGGCCGAACGCCCGGCCAACGTGTGGTTCGTGCTGAAGAACCTGATCTAGGACGGCGGGCCGGGCGCCGGCCCCGCGCCGGCGCACGCCACGGCGCGCAGCACGGCCACTCTGGCGTCCGTCACGAACGGCTGCCGCGCCCCGGCGGTGCCCGAGCGCTGCGCGCCCGGTAGCGTGGTGTAGCCATCCAGGGCTACGCACCCACCCGCCAGCAGATCGCCCACCAGCAGGTCGCGCTCCCGATCTATGTCCGGCGCGATGCGGTGCGTCACCGTGCGGCGCAGCGCACTCACCAGCATCCCCACGTCCTCCGTGGCTGCCCCCGCCCACAGGGTGCCCGAGGAATCCGCCCGCCACAGGCGCACGTGGTGACGTACCCGCGCCGAGGGACTTGCGCGCTCGAATCGCAGGTCTTCGACGCGTCCCTGGTAGTACTCGTGGCTCATGGGCGCGGCGGAGTCGCGCGATTGCATCACGATGGCCTCGGTCTCACGGGAGAGCGCGCCGAACGTGGACCGCCGCGCATTCATCCACCCTGCCCGCACGAAGGCCGTGTCCACCGCGGCGGCGCTGCCCAGGAGGATGAGGTTGATCGGATCGGCCCCTGCCCTGCCCTGCTTGTCGGTCGCGCGGGGCGGCAGAGGCGGCACCACCGGCGTCGCCGCGCTGGCCCACGGATCCGTCGCGGGCTCACACCGCTCCGGCGCCGGCACCTCCAGGGGCGCCGTGAGACGCAACGCCCCGCGTTGCCCCGCCAGGATGTGGGCCCTGCCTCCCCGCAATACGAGGTCGAGTCCGGCCAGGACGAACACCGGCACCACACCGACGCCGGTCGCCGCGCCCACGATTCCGGCCGCGCCGGCGGTGCCGACGATTCCCCGGATGGAGCGCCCCCGCTCCCGCAGCTGTCCCTGCGAGGTCAACGTCCCACGTGCCGCCCACTCCAGCGAATCCAGCACCGCGGTGAGCGGCGCCCAGCTTCCGGGCGAGGCGGACAGCGAATCGAATCGCAGCTCGAGCCTGCCGCTGCGGTCGAACATCCGGGCGGGACGCGACACGACCACGGTCGCGGCGATCGGCGCAAACGCCGGCACCACCGCGCATCCGCCCACTTCGAGCGCCAACGTCGTTTGCAGGCGGACAACGGCCCCCACCCGCTCGCGCCCACCCTCGATGGACTCCGGGAACCGGATGTGGACCGGCGTTCCCGGCGGCAACACGGCGTGGACCGGCTCCGGGGCCTGCGCCAGCAGGATCGCGACGACCAGCATCCCGGGTGTCATGGACCCATAAGCTACAGTTCCCCCCCCTCCCCACGGTAATCGGGAGCGGGATGAGGATGAACCCTTCCAACGCAGCCGCGGCTGCGGTAGGCTATGAGCGTGCATCTGCTCCTCCTCGCCGCGCTCTCTCACCCTGCCCAGTACGGGCCCGGCTCCGCCACCGGCAGGACGGGCGGTCCGGAGGCGGGAGCGGGTGCACCAGGCGGCGGCCTGCCGGACCGAGGCGCGATGAGCCGCCTCCTTGCAGCATTCAAGGAGGCGGTCCGGCGGCTGTTCTCGTCGCACACGACGTCGGAGCAGTTGATGGATGTGCTGCACCGGATTGAAGGGATCCGGACAGCCGCCGAGGCGGCGGAGCGCCGCTGGCTGGAGGCGCAACTCCGCCAGGCGCAGAAGCTGGAGACGATCGGCCAGCTGGCAGGCGGGATCGCCCACGACTTCAACAACATCCTCGCCATCATACTCGCCAACAGCGAATTGCTGGCCTCCGCGCTACCACCGGATCGAGCCGACCTCCTCGCCAACCTGCACAAGGTGCAGGACGCGGCGCGCGGCGGCGCGAGCATGGTGAAGGGGCTGCTCAGCTTCAGCCGCAGGGCGGACCTCAACTTCACCACGCTCGACCTGCGCGAAGCGGTGGCCGACCTGTCGCAGATGGTACGGCCGATCCTCCCCGAGAACGTGGAGATGCGCATCGTCGAGCCGCCGGAGCCCTGCCCCGTGTGGGCCGACAACGGCGCGCTGCAACAGATTCTCCTCAATCTCGTCACCAACGCGCGCGATGCGATGGCGCAGGGCGGGACACTCACCATCGAGGTCGCTCAGGCGCCGACGCGGGGCAGCTACCCGGAAGCCGTGCCTTGGGTGGACGCGGAGTCGTACTACTGCGTCGCGGTAAACGACACGGGCGCGGGGATGGACCAGGTGACCCTGGAGCGGATCTTCGAGCCGTTCTTCACGACCAAGGGCCCGGGCACCGGCACGGGCCTCGGCATGGCGATGGTGTACGGCCTCACCAAGCAGCACGGCGGCTTCGTCCACGTATACAGTGAGCTGGGGGTGGGGACCGCCGTGAAGGTGTACGTGCCGCGATCGGCCGAGGCCGCTGCGACCGCGGCCCCCGAGACGAAGGAACTCGACCAACTGGTGGGAGGAAGCGAGACGATTCTGCTGGTCGAGGACAAGGAGGAACTGCGCAGCACCACCCGGCGGGTGCTCGAGCGACTGGGCTACACGGTGATCGAGGCGGCGGACGGCGAGGAAGGGCTGGCACTGCAGCGCGTCGAGCGAAGCCGGATTAACCTGATCCTGTCGGACGTGCTGATGCCGAAGATGGGCGGACCCGCGCTCTACCAGGCCGTGCGTGAGACGGACCCCTCGGCGAGGTTCCTGTTCACCAGCGGCTACAGCGAGAGCGACATCGGGCAGCGGTCGCTGCTGGAGCCAGGCGTGCTGTTCGTGGCCAAGCCGTGGACCATCGCGGACCTGGCGCGCCAGGTCCGCAAAGCGCTCGACCGGCCGGCGACGCCGGTCTAGCTACTTCGCCCGCTCCAGGTAGGTCCCGGTGCGCGGGTCCACCCGCACCCGCACCCCCGTATCGAGAAACTCCGGAACCTGGATCGTCAGGCCGTTGCTGAGCTTGGCCGGCTTGCCGCTGGCCGTCTTCGTGGCCGTCTTCATCACCGGCGAGGTGTCCACGATGGTGTACTCCATCGCCGCCGGGAGCTGGATGCCCACCACCTGCCCGTCCAGTAGTTCCGCCTGGATGTGGATCTCCGGCTCCAGCCACGGTGCGGCGTCGCCTATGATCTCGTTGGTGAGCGTGTACTGCTCGTACGTCTTGGCGTCCATCACGTGGACGCCCTGGTCGTCGCGGTAGAGCACCTGGAACTCCTTGGTGTCCAACCGCGCCTCGTCCACGTATTCGGTGGCGATGAAGCGGGTGTCGAAGGTGTTCCCGCTGACCAGGTTCCGCATCCGGACCTGCACGAAGGCCCGCAGGTTTCCGGGGGTGCGGTGCTGGAAATCCGTGACGCGACAGGGCTGCCCATCCACCATGAGCACGTGCCCTTTGCGAACCTCTGATGCCTTCATAATGCCCTGCAACCATTAGGGTTGAACGAAGCGGCGCCGCAGGGGGCCGCGTCTTCCGGCCGCTCCTTCGGCGCCCCCAGACCGGGCGGGAACCTAACTGCGGCGCCCGACGCGCGCTACCAGCGCCGTCGGCTTCTCAGGCTCCGGGCGATCCGGTCCTCGCCTCGCGATGACGATCCACCCACACCCCAAGCCCCACGAACACCACGGTCAGGATCATCCCGACCACCGCGAATGCGCTCCCCGACGGAGGGGCGGGGCTGAACAGGGACGCGACGTAGAGAGCCAGAAGCAGCGCCACCAGTCCCCAGAACGCGTAGCGCCCCACCGCGTCCCGCGCCCGCGTCGCTCGCGCGTAGATCGCCACTCCTGCCACGAACAGCAGCCCCTCCACGATGAGCGTGCCGGGGACGGAGGCCCACAGCTCGAGGCCGACCTTCGGTCCGCCGGGGTAGAGCGGCATGTCGGGGCGGTGCGTGACGAAATCCAGCACCCAATGGCTCACCACCAGCAGCGCCACGACCACCGCGCCTCGGCCGTAGCCGGTGCGCCACCCGTAGAGCAGCGCGAAGACGATGCCCCATGCGATCAGCGCCAGCAGGCTGTGCGAGATGGGATACTGATCGAGCGTGATCGAGAGGAACGGGCTGGCGGCGCTGGTGAAGGCGACCTTCTCCCAGCCCAGCACCACGAACAGCGGGAAGAGGATGTCGGCCAGCTCCGGCGCCGCGAGCAGCGTGCCGAGCGACGTCCTGGGGGCGATACGCTTGGCGGCGAAGCCGAGCGCGAAGTGGCCGATGAACACGGAGCCTCCGGTGGGCTGGAGTGCGACGAAGGCTAGCGGTGACGGACTGGCTCTGCCACCTTTGCGCCCATGAACGCCTCCCGCGACGAGTTTGTCTTTTCCACCGCGCCGGAACCCCATCGGCTCCGTACGCGGGTGCTGTTGCAGAGCCATCCCGAGATCCGCGAGCTGATCGGCCCCAACCCTGCCACGTTCTGGTGGACGGCGGGCATCGTCGCGCTCCAGATCGCCGTCGCATGGCTCGTGGCCGACCGGTCGTGGTGGGTTGTGCTGGCCGTCGCCTACACCGTGGGCGCGTTAGCCAACCACGCGCTCTTCGTGATGATCCACGAGTGTGCGCACCGGCTCGTCTTCAAGCGCACGGTACCGAACATCCTCACGGCGCTGCTCGCCAACCTGCCACAGTCCTTCCCGGGCGCCATGTCGTTCTGCAAGTACCACCTCAAGCACCACTCGTTCCAGGGCGTGTACGAGCTCGACGGCGACCTTCCCTTCCGGTGGGAAGCGCGACTCGTGGGACACTCGCCGCTCGGCAAGGCACTCTGGCTGCTGCTGTTTCCCGTGTTCCAGGCGCTCCGGCCGTGGCGGCTGAAGGAGGTCCCCCTGTGGGACCGCTGGACGGCGGCCAACCTGGCCGTACAGGTCGCGTTCGACGTCCTGGTCTGGGTCGTGCTCGGCCCGAAGGCGCTGGTCTACTTCGCGCTATCGCTCTTCTTCTCGATCGGCCTGCATCCCCTCGGCGCGCGCTGGATCCAGCGCCACTTCCTCACGGCGGCGGGTGAACAGGAGACCTTC
>PMIK01000281.1 GCA_003157095.1 Gemmatimonadota bacterium
GCTGCCTTCGGTCTCGCTGCCGATGGCGAAAGCCACCATCCCCGCCGCCGTCGCGGCCCCGGGACCGGCGCTGGAGCCCGATGCGCCCTCTTCCAGCAGCCACGGGTTCATCGTCTGCCCGCCGTACCATATGTCGTTCAGCGCCAGCGCACCCATGCTCAGTTTGGCCACCAGCACGGCGCCTGCCTGGTGCAGGCGATGGACCACGGCGGCGTCCTGCACCGGCACGCGTTGGCGGAACGGCTCGGCGCCGTACGTGGTCGCAATGCCGGCGGTATCCACCAGGTCCTTGGCGCCCCACGGGATGCCGTGCAGCGGGCCGCGGTACTTCCCCGCCGCGATCTCGCGGTCCGCCTGCGCCGCGCGGGCGAGCGCATGGTCCTTCGTCAGGGTGATGACGGCGTTGATCTTCGGATTGAGGCGCGCGATGCGATCGAGGTAGATCTGCGTGAGGCGGCTCGAGGTGAGTCGGCGCGACTCGATCCAGCGCGAGAGCTGGGCTACGGGAGCGAAGGCGATGTCCTCGTCGCTCGCCGGCAGCGGCGAGACGCCCCGTGAGCGGACGAAGCGGTCCACAGAGGGGCCGGCGACGACGCCGGGGAGCGCCGGATTCCAGAGCAGCGCGGGCGCGTGGCTTGTCTCGAGCGCGAGCGTCCGCGGCCCCGTCCGGCGCTCCAGGTAGGGCGCCATCGCCTGCCGCCACGATCCCACGGCCTGCCGCCGCTGCGCCGCCGACATCGTGACCTGCGCCAGCTTCTCCGCCTCGGCGAAGGTGGCCTCGGTCACCGGCGGCCCGGAGCCCGCCGCAGTGGCGAACGTCGGCGGGGCACCCGGCGTCGGCGTCTGCGAGCCCGAAGTCGTGGCGCGAGGCTTGCCGCCCTCGCGGCAGGCGCCGACGACGGCGAGGAGGGTCACGGGAGCCTTGATCAGGAACTGACGGCGCGTGTTCATGCGGATTCTCCGCTAGGACGAGACGTGAGTCCCAATACTATCCCGCCGGTCGGGCGACCCGCGAGAGCGTGCCGTTCCGCGCCGTTTCGGCCGTCTTGGCCCGGTTTTTGAGGCTGCATCACTAGCGACGCGGCTGCCTCAGTCGTGCGGGCGGCGACCGCTCAGCGAACCCACTAGCGCGGCGCGCGGCAGGCGCCGCTCGCCAGCCCTACGAATCCCGGCCGACGCTACCCGGGAGAGGAGAAGCAGACGATGACGAGACCGACCCTCCGCCGTTCCCGAATGCTTGGCCCCTTCCTGCTCGCCCTGACCGTCGCGCTTCCCACGGCGCTTGGGGCTCAGCAGCCGGCGCAAGAGCAGCACCCGGCGAAGAACTTCACCGACGTGACCGTGCTTCCCGCCACGTCCGTGAAGGACCAGGCCAGCACGGGGACGTGCTGGGATTTCGCCACCATCAGCATGCTGGAGTCCGAGCTGCTGCGCATGGGAAAGGGGGCGTACGACCTGTCGGAGATGTGGATCGTGGATCACGTGCTCCGCGAGAAGGCCGATGCCTACTACCGCCTGCACGGCAACAACACGTTCGCCGATGGCGGGCTGAGCCACGACGTGCTCGACGCCATCGCGAGGTACGGCATCGTCCGCCAGAGCGACTTCTCCGGCCTGTGGCCGTACGAGACCAGCTATGATGACGGCGAGATGCAGAACGTGCTCCACGCCGATCTGGACGCGGTGCTCCATTCGCGGCCCGGGCCCTCGCCCAAGTGGTCGAGGGGTTTCGGCGCGCTGCTCGATGCGTATCTCGGACCGCTGCCCGACACCATCCGGGTGGACGGACGCCCCGAGACGCCCAGGCAGTTCGCCGATCAGCTCGGGATTGATCCTTCCAATTACGTGGAGATCACCTCGTTCACGAACATGCCCGCCTGGCAGCAGGGCGCGCTCCAGACGCCGGACAACTGGGCGCACAACGACAAGACGTGGAACCTCCCGCTGGACGACGCGATGCGCGTGCTGAGGCACGCCGTCGAGAGCGGCTACACGGTGGCGATCGGGGCCGACGTGAGCGAGCGCTCCTTCGACCAGAAGGCCGGCTACGCCACATGGCACGAGGGCGAGACGATCACAGCCGAGGCGCGACAGGACGGCTGGGACCGCTGGACTACGACCGACGACCACACGATGCATCTCGTCGGCATCGCCCACGACGAAAGCGGCGCCACCTACTACAAGGTCAAGAACTCCTGGGGCGACGCGGGGCCATACCACGGCTACATCTACATGTCGGAGAATTACATCCGCGCCAAGTTCGACCTGCTCATGTTCAACAAGGCCGGGCTGCCGCAGGACATCCGGTCCAGGCTGAAGATCTGACGGGCCAACGCGGCCCGGTTGGAAACGGAGCGCGCCCGGTGCGGCGGAGGTGAGCGCCGCGCCGGGCCCCCCCGGTGGCGCCAGCCACCGGCCGGCGCCATCCGTAAGGCCTTCCCGCTCAGATCACGAACGGTCGAAACGATCCAGGTTCATGACCTTGTTCCAGGCCGCCACGAAGTCGGCGACGAACTTCTTCTGGGCGTCCGAGCTGCCATAGACCTCGGCCAGGGCGCGGAGCTGGGAGTTCGAGCCGAAGATCAGGTCCACGCGCGTGCCGGTCCACTTGACCTTGCCCGTCTTGCAATCGCGGCCTTCGAACACGTCCGCGTCCTTGGAGACCGGCTTCCACTCCGTGCCCNNCCCACGAGCACCGTCATTTCGGGCCCGGTCAGGGTCAGCAGCTGCGCCCTGTCCACCAGCAGCGCTTCGGCCGCGACGGTGAACTTGCCCTTGAGGTAGTTGCGGAAGCCGTCCGCGAACGGCTCGAGCGCCGCGAAGGAGGCCGC
>PMIK01000246.1 GCA_003157095.1 Gemmatimonadota bacterium
CCAGTCGTCGTTCATCGTCTGGCTGGCCGTGGTCGCGGTCGTGGGGCTGGCGCTGTTCGTGTGGCGGGAGCTCCGGATGGACCGGCCGGCGGTGGATCTCGGCCTGTTCCGCAACGTGCCGTTCGCCTCGGCGACCGCGCTGGGCGGCGTGCTCGGCAGGGGACTCTATGGCGCGCTGTTCCTCCTGCCGCTCTTCCTGCAGCAGCTGCTCGGCTACCCGGCGATGAAGTCGGGGCTCGCGATGATGCCGCGCAGCCTCGCGATGGCGGTCATGATGCCGATCGGCGGCATGCTCTACAACCGGCTCGGCCCCCGCGTCCTGGTCGGCACGGGGCTCGTGATCAGCGCCTTCTCGTTCTGGGACCTCGCCCACCTGTCGAGCGAGACCGGGATCTGGGACATCCTGCTGCCCCAGGTGTGGCAGGGCCTGGGCTTCAGCCTGCTGTTCGTGGCGTTGAGCACGGCTGCGCTGTCCAGCATCCCGAAACCGAAGATGACGGCGGCGGCCGGCCTCTACAACGTGGTGCGGCAGGTGATGGGGAGCGTGGGCATCGCGGCCGCGGCGACGGAGCTGGTGCGCAGCCAGACCCGCTACCACGACGCGCTGGCGACGAACGTGACGATCTACGACGCCGCCACGCAGAGCTGGCTGCACGCCATGACGGCGGGGATGGTGCGCGCCGGCGCCGACGCCTACACGGCGTTGCAGCGCGCCCTGCAGATCCTGAACCTCGAGGTGACGAAGCAGGCGGCGGTGCTGGCCTACAACCACGTGCTCCTGCTCGTGGCCCTGCTGTTCGTCGTCTCGGTCCCGCTGGTGCTGCTGCTGCGGGGGCATCGCGACGTGAAAGTGGAGATCGTCGCCGACTAGCCTAAGGGGTGTCGGGCGCCTCCACGATGGCCGACGCCAGGCCCACCTTCCGCCACACGAAGTACACCGGGATCCCGATCATCACGATGATCAGCCCGGGCCAGGTGTAGAGCGGCTTCATCACGAGCAGGTCCACCATCAGCAGGCCCATCGCCGCCAGGTACAGCGCCGGCATCCACGGGTAGCCCAACACGCGATACGGCCGCTCGGCGTCGGCCCGGATCCGCCGCAGCCGGAACAGCGCGATGACGGTGAGGAAGTAGAACAGCACCGCCGCGAAGATCACGTAGTCGAGCAGGTTCCCGTACGTCCCCGACAGCGCCAGCAGGCAGGTCCACAGCGCCTGCACCCACAGGGCGGCTTTCGGCGTGCGATGCCGGGGGTCCACCACGCCGACGCTCCGGAAGAACACACCGTCGTGGCTCATGGCGTAGTAGACCCGCGCGCCCGCCAGCACCAGCCCGTTGGAGCACCCGAAGGTGGAGACCATGATGGCGATCGCCATGATCGCCAGGCCGGCCTGGCCGAAGATGACCGACATCGCGGCGGTCCCCACCCGGTCCTGCGCGGCGTTCTGGATCTGGCTCAACGGCAGCACGTACAGGTATGCGACGTTGGCCAGAAAGTAGAGCGCGCACACCACTCCCGTCCCCAGGCCGAGGGCGAGGGGGAGGTTGCGGCGCGGGTGCTTCACCTCGGTGGCGGCGAACGCGACGTTATTCCACGCATCGGAGGAGAAGAGCGAGCCCACCATCGAGGCGCCGATGATGGGCAGCACCGCCAGGGAGAGCGGCGCCGAGCCCCAGAAGCGCCCCAGGCCGAAGTTGGCGGCGAGCGCCGCGGCGTTGCGGCCGATGGCCAGGCCGAGCAGCACGAGCCCCGCCAGTGCGAGGACCTTGGCCGCGGTGAAGACCGTCTGGATCCAGGCGGCCGTCTTCACACCCCGGGCGTTGACCCAGGTCAACAGCAGCACGATCCCGATTCCGAACAGGCGCTGCCACGACACGCCGATCTCAATCGCCTGCGGATGCGCGGACGGGTGGCCGAACAGGGCGAAGAGCGCATCGCCGGGCGCGGGGACGTGCCCCAGGGAGAGCCACACGTCGGGGGAGAGGCCAGGCCACAACACGGCAAGGAAGCGGGCAAAGGCCACGACCACTGCCGCGATGGTCCCGGTCTGGATCACGAGGAACAGCGTCCACCCGTAGAGAAAGCCCCACAGCGGCGAGAGCCCCTCACGCAGGTACACGTACTGGCCGCCGGCCCGCGGATACATCGCCGCCAGCTCGCCCTGCGTCAACGCGCCCATGACGGTGACGACGCCGGTGATGGCCCATACCAGGAGCAGCAGCCCGGGCGAGCCGACCTGGCGGGCGATGTCGGCCGAGACGATGAAGATCCCGGAGCCGATCATCGAGCCCATCACGATGGCGACGGCCGCTGTCGGGCTGATGCCGCGCACGAGGGTGGTGCGGTTGTCGGGTTGCGTCACTGCCGGAGTCTCGTCGGTGAGTGGTCGCGAAATCCTAGCTTTCCGGACGCCCCCCAGTCAACGTCCATGACGACAGGAGAGGCGACCCATGTATGTGCCCGGGCACTTCCGCGAGACCGACCAGGCGAAGCTCGACGCCTTCATCCAGCAGCACGACTTCGCCACCCTGGTGAGCTGGGACGGCGCGGGCCTGGAGGCTTCGCACCTGCTCCTGGAGCTGGAGCGCGCGGCGGATGGCGCCGCGTGGCTGCGCGGGCACATGTCCCGCGCCAATCCGCAGTGGCGGAGCTTCGAGGGCGGGCGCGAGGTGCTGGCGATCTTCTCGGGCCCCCACAGCTACGTGTCGGCGGGCTGGTACGGCCATGCGAACGTGCCGACGTGGAACTATCTGGCCGTGCACGTCTACGGTGTGCCCGAGTTGATCACCAGCTCCGACGAACTCAAGGCGATGCTGAAGCGCCTGGTGGAGAAGCATGAGGCCGCGGGGGGCGCGACGCCGCCGTACCGCATGGACGCACTGCCGGACGGCTACGTGGACAAGGAGCTGCGGGGCGTGGCGGGGTTCCAGATCCGCGTGACGCGGATGGAGGCCGGCTTCAAGCTCAGCCAGAACCGCGACGAGCGCGACCACGACGCCGTGATCGCCGGGCTCGAGACGCGCGGCGACGAGAACTCGGTGGCGATCGCGCGGGCCATGCGGGCGACCGGCCCCGCGCGCCGCGCGGGGAGCTAGCACCCGCGGCTTGGGACCTTCGTCCGCCGTCACCACCCGGCGGCACGACCCAGGCCCGCAGGTCGTCCCGGGTCGCGGTCAGCAGATCGTCGGTTATCGAAAGGAGGCGCTGCGGCTGCGGGCGAGCCCCGCTCGCTACCCGGCGGCTCTGGTCGCGGCGAGCATGTCCCGCATCCGGCGCGCGAGGGACTCGATCTCCCGGAGTCCTTCGACCGTCTCTGCGTCGAGCGTCGCTTCGTCGAGCAGCAGCAGCTGCGCTTCAGCGAGAATGGCGGCGAGCGGATTCGACAGATCGTGCCGCAGCGTGCGAATGATGTCCCCGTCCGGTGCCGCCATGAGTCCCGCTACGTCGCGAGCGAGCGGTAGAGATCGCGCAGGTGGTGCTCCCGGAGATCACGCACCGCCTGCCACAGGTCCTGCTCGGACGTCGCGCAGAAGATCTCGGCCGTGACCCGCTCCTCTTCTCCGCCGCTCTCGATGAAGTGCAGGCGGCCACGCCAGATGCCGTCCTCACTGCGCCGCACGCCGAGCTGCACGGCGATGCCGACGCCCTCATAGCGGATCGGAGCCAGGTCGTGAAGGACGGGCTCGGATGGATCGGGAATGCTGGGCCGGGGCTGCGGGAGCGGCATCGGAGGCTCCGATTTCAAAGGGGGCGTCCGAACTCGGACCGAAACATTCGGAAGGCCAGAGTTTGAAGCAATATAACGAGTTACGAGACTCGCGCAACATTCCTGCTGACAGGTTCGCCGTCGCCAGGCCCGGGCGCGTCCGCACGACGTGCGCCAGGCCCCGCGCGATGCTCTTGACCGGCCTATGTGACTGGCCTATAATCAGTTGCTCGCGAACAAACCCCATAACCACACTGCTTTCTGAGCTGGCCACACTGCCGGCTTCGCGCTTCCACAACATGAGGGTTCATCAGGTAGAGGGTTCACCGCCCTCGACCTCCCGCACCACAATCGGAGTCTCCATCCCGTGGATATCGCCGAACTGAAGAAGAAGTCCGTCGCGGAGTTGCACGCGATGGCGGAAGAGCTCAACATCACGAACTACTCCGGACTGCGGAAACAGGACCTGATCTTCCGCATCGAGCAGAACCTGCTCGACTCCGACACCGTGTTGCGGGGCGAGGGAGTGCTCGAGATCCTGCCCGAGGGATACGGCTTCCTGCGCAGCCAGGACTGGAACTATCTCTACGGTCCCGACGACATCTACGTCTCGCCCAGCCAGATCAAGCGCTTCGACCTCAGGACCGGCGACACCATCCTCGGCCAGGTGCGGCCGCCCAAGGAGGGGGAGCGCTACCTCGCCCTGCTCAAGGTCGAAACGGTCAACGGCGACGAGCCGGAGAAGGCCAAGCACCGCATCGCGTTCGACAACCTGCGCCCGCGCTACCCCGACGAGCGGCTCCGTCTCGAGCGCAAGGACAGCGACCTGTCGATGCGGGTGATCGACATGCTCGCGCCCATCGGCAAGGGCCAGCGCGCGCTGATCTCCTCGCCGCCCAAGGCGGGCAAGACGATCCTGCTCCAGAAGCTCGCCAACTCGATCACCGAGAACCATCCCGAGTGCGTGCTGATCGTGCTGCTGATTGACGAGCGCCCCGAGGAAGTGACGGACATGGAGGAGAACGTGAAGGCCGAGGTGATCTCCTCGACCTTCGACGAGCCCGCCGACCGTCACGTGCAGGTGTCGGACATGGTGCTCGAGAAGGCCAAGCGGCTGGTGGAGTCGGGCAAGGACGTGGTGATCCTGCTGGACTCGATCACCCGGCTGGCGCGGGCCCACAACGTGGTGGTCCCGCACTCCGGCAAGATCCTCTCCGGCGGCGTGGACGCCAACGCGCTGCACAAGCCGAAGCGGTTCTTCGGCGCGGCGCGCAACATCGAGGGCGGCGGCTCGCTCACCATCGTCGGGACGGCGCTGATCGAGACGGGGAGCCGGATGGACGAGGTGATCTTCGAGGAGTTCAAGGGCACCGGCAACATGGAGCTGGTGCTCGACCGGAAGATCAGCGAGCGGCGCATCTGGCCCGCGATTGACGTTCAGAAGAGCGCCACCCGCAAGGAGGAGCTGCTGCTGCCGCCGGACGAGCTGAACCGGATGTACCTGCTGCGGAAGTTCCTGGCCGACATGCCGCCCGTCGAGGCGATCGAGTTCCTGATCGAGCGGATGAAGCGGACCAAGAACAACAAGGAATTCTTCGCGACGATGGCCCAGGGGTAACGGGCCGTGCAGCCCGGAGGGGGAACCCCGGAGCAAAGCCCGGACGCCGGGCGCGTGCTCGCCGTGGACTGGGGCGGCAAGCGGTTCGGCCTCGCACTCTCGGATCCGACCCGGCTCATCGCCCAACCCCTCGTCACCCTGACTCGCCGCGCCAATCACCGCGCCCCCGTTGCCGACATCGTCGAACTCATCGCGCGCCACGAGGTGACGCGGGTCGTGGTGGGTCTCCCGCTCGACCCCGAAGGGAACGAGGGGGACTCCGCGCGCGAGGCCCGCGCGCTGGGAGAAGCAGTGACACGCCGCTCGGGCGTTCCGGTGACCTACTGGGACGAGCGCCTCTCGACCGCCGCAGCCCTGCGCTCGGCGCGCACCGCGGGCGTCAGGGACAGGGACTCGCGCGCGCGCATAGACCAGATGGCCGCGGTGGCGATCCTCCAGCACTTCCTCGACGCTGCACGAGCCGCGGCCACGCAGGCACGGGGGCACGGAGGCACGGAGGAGTGAGGTGGCCACGGCGGCACGCGGGCGCCCCGCGCAGGCGTTGGATGCTCCGTGCGTCGGCACCCCTGTGCGCCGGCGCCATCCTGGCCGCGTGCGGGCCGTCGGCGAACGCCCCTCACGAGCGCATCATCCTGCCGAAGCGGGCCTCGCTGAAGACGGTGGCCGACTCCCTCGCAGCGCACCACATCATCGCCTCGCCCGATCGGTTCCTGCTGTCCGCCCGCCTGCTGGGTTTCTTCGTCGCCCAGTACCGCGGGCTCGACCGCCACCTGCGCCCGGGCCGGTACGACTTCCCCGTCGGCGAGCGGACGCGCACGATCCTGACCGCGATGCTCACCGGCCGCACCGACGACGATCTGTTCACGGTGCCGGAAGGCTACACCATCCAGGAGATGGCCCAGGCCGCGTCCCTGAAGCTCGGGATGGACAGCGCGGCGTTCGTGGCGGCGGCTCGCGACTCGGGGCTGCGCGCCAGGCTCCGCATCCCCCGCAATGTCCGGACGGCCGAGGGGTACCTCTTCCCGGAGACGTACCGGGTCGTGTTCGGCGAATCGCCCGAGCAGCTGGTCGCGCAGATGGCGCAGCAGTTCCAGGCACAGTGGGACACGGCGTGGGACGCGCGCGCCCGGCAGCTGGGCCTCACCCGGCACCAGGTCATCACGCTGGCGAGCATCGTCGAGGCCGAGGCGCGGCGCCACTCCGAACGCCAGCTCATCGCGGGGGTGTACTACAACCGCCTCAAGCGCAAACACCCGATGAATCTGGAGGCCGACCCCACCGTCATCTACGCGCTCGGCCGTCACGTGAACCGGGTGCTGATCCGGGATCTCAGGATCAAGTCTCCGTATAACACCTACCTCCACGCCGGCTTGCCGCCGGGCCCGATCAGCTCGCCGGGCCGCGCCAGCATGCTCGCCGCCCTGTGGCCGGCCAGGCATCACTACCTGTTCTTCGTCGCGCGTCCCGATGGGAGTCACATGTTCAGCGAGACCGGAGAGGCGCACGCGGACTCGGTGAAGGTGGCGCGCCACCTGAGGACCGAGGCGCAGGCGGCGAAGCGGGACAGCATCGAGGCGGCCAAGAGTGAGAGCACGGTCGTCGCGCGGGCAGACAACGCCGCGAGGCAAGCCGCCAAGCGCGTCAGCCCCGTCCCTTCACGCCCGAGGCCCCGGTGAGCGCCCACGTGTCGCTGGTGGACGCCCTGCGCCTCGTGGTGATCCTCGATGCCGGCGTCGCGGGCGACCGGGACCTGGCCTCGCTCGCGGCTGTGGCCGCGGCGGGCGGCGCCACCATGCTGCAGGTGCGCGCGAAGCGGATGGCGGCCGGTGACCTGGCGGACCTGGTGCGCCGCGTCATGGCGGCCGCCGCGCTGCCGGTGGTCGTGAACGACCGCCTCGACGTGGCTCTCGCCACCGGCGCGGCGGGGTGTCACCTCGGGCAGGACGACTTTCCGATCGAAGCCGCGCGCGCGTTCGCGCCGGCCGGCTTCTGGCTCGGCGGCTCGGCCGGGAACCCCGAGGAAGCGCGGCGCGCCGTTGGCGGCGGCGCGCACTACCTCGGCATCGGACCCGTCGCCGTGACGGGCAGCAAGGACGACGCAGGCGCGGCGATCGGCGTCGAGGGGTTCCGCAGGGTACTTGCCGCCGCACCCGGAATGCCCGCAGTGGCGATCGGCGGCGTCACTGCGACGCTGGCATCGGAGCTGATCGCCGCGGGCGCGAGCGGCGTGGCCGTGATCCGCGCGGTGCTCGACGCCCGCGACCCGGAACGCGCCACACGCGATCTGCGCTCGGCGGTCGGCCGGTGACGGCGTCGTCCTCCGGCGCCACCGTCGTGGTTGCGCCCCGCGGTGTGGGCCGGCTGAGATCGGGACACCCGTGGGTCTTCCGGTCCGATATCCGTGACGCGGACGGCGAGGCCGCCGGCCTCGCCCACCTNNCCCTGGTGGACGGCGATGGTGGCTGCCGCCCTGGAGCGGCGGCGCCGCATCACCGACAGCGCGTACCGCGTCGTCCACGCCGAGGGCGATGGGCTGCCGTCGCTGATCGTGGACCGCTATGGCGAGTACGCTGTCGCGCAACTTCTCTCGGCCGGCCTCGAGGCGGTGCGGGACGACGTGATCGCGGCCATCCGGGAGACGCTGGCGCCCAGGGGGTTGCTGCTGAGGAACGACGCCGCTGTCCGGGAACGGGAGCGCCTGCCGCGCGAAGTCACGCTCGCCTTCGGCGAGGTGCCGGAGCCCATCGAGATCGAGGAGGCGCCGGGAATCCGTTACCTCGCGGCCCCATGGACCGGCCAGAAGACGGGCGCGTTCCTGGACCAGCGGGAGAACCGGCGGCTCGTGGGGACGATGGCCCGTGGCCGGTGCCTCGACGCCTTCGCGTATCACGGCGGCTTCGCGCTGCACTTGGCCGCGGGCGGCGCGACGGAGGTCGTGGCGGTGGAGACCTCCGCGGAGGCGGCGAGCCACCTCCAGCGCAACGCCGCGCTCAACGGCTTCACCACGATCCGCACGGTGGAAGCGAACGCCTTCGACTGGCTGAAGGAGGCCGCGGCCGCGGGCGAGCGTTTCGACGTCGTGGTGCTCGACCCGCCGGCGTTCGCGCGCGACCGGCGCTCACTCCCGCGCGCGCTGGCGGGCTACAAGGAAGTGAACCTGCGGGCGATCCAGCTCCTCGCGCCCGGCGGCATCCTGTTCACCGTCTCATGCTCCCATCACGTGCACCGCGGCGATTTCTTCACGATGCTCGCCGACGCGGCGGCGGACAGCGGGCGCAGGCTCCAGCTCCTCGAGATCCGCGGCGCCGCGGCGGATCACCCCGAAATCGTCACCATTCCGGAAACCGGCTACCTCAAGGCCGCCCTGCTCCGGGCCGTGGACTAGCGCACCACCCGCTCGACAAACGCCGCCACCAGCGGCACCAGGTCGGGCACCAGCGGCAGGGACGGATCGTTGTACGTGACGAGCTGCGCCGCCTGGTCCCTGGTCGCGATGTGCACGAACAGGTGGTTCGCGTCGGGGAGGACGTGCACTTCCGCGTCGGGGCGCGCGGCATGCAGGGCTTCCGCGTCCTTCACGCTCACCTGAATGTCGGTCGCTCCCTGCACCACCAGCAGCGGCACCGGCAGGCGCCGCGCCTCAGCCGCGGGGTCTATCGCGCACTCCGTCTGGACGAACCGGCGCACCGACGGGTGAAGGAGCACGCGAAGTTCCGGCGGCACCTCCGGCATCGGGCCGGAACCGAGGAACAAGGCCATCAAGCTATCATACGCCGCGAGTTGGGCGCCTTCGAGCTGGCGCGCCATCTGCTCGTGCAACACCGCAGTGAAACGCCGGCCCATTCCCGCCAGCATCACCACCCCTGCCACGGGGGCACCGCCGTTCGCGGCGCGCTCGACCAGGAGCGCACCCTCGCTGTGCCCCACCAGCACCACCTTCGAGAAGCGCGAGTCCGCGGCCAGGGCGCGCGCGCCGGCCACCACGTCGTCCGTGAAATCATCGAACGCCACCGTCGAGACGTCGCCCATGAAGGTCGAGCCGCCGATGCCACGCTTGTCGTAGCGCACGCTGGCGATCCCGCGCTGGGCTAGACCCCAGGCGAGCTTCTTGTAGACGTCCGAGCGGAGGCCCAGTCGCGAGTTGCCGTCGCGATCGGTCGGCCCCGAGCCGGCGACGATCAGGACGACCGGCACCGGACCGGCGGGGCCCTGCGGCCGCGTCAGCGTGCCCACCAGATGCTGCGATCCGTCGTCCCACGCATAGGGTTCCTCACCCACTCCCGCCGGCGGCGGCGCAGGCGCATGAACCACCAGCGGCCGCGAGGCCGATAGGCTCTCGGCCAGGACGCGCTCGACCACGAGACCCTGGCTGGGCACCGTCGCCGACTCGAGAGCGCCGTCCGCCGCCGGCACCAGCACGACCTGGGTGCCCGCCAGGGACGCCGTCACACGGCCGCCCCGCCGGGCGAGGGTCACCTCCAGCACGGCGCCGTTGTCCACCAGGAAGGTATGCAGCACGAGCGACGTGTCGCCCCCCGGCGGAAGGCGGCGCACCATCGCCGCCAGATGGCTCCACACCAGGTTCTGCATCACCGCCCGCGGCGCGGGCAGCGCGTGGGAACCCCCTGCCGGCTGTCCCGCAACGGTCCACCGCACGGAGTCGCCGACGGTCACGCTCACGGCCCGCTGCTGCTCGCCGGTCGCCAGCGCCACCACGCTCAGTTCGTACGACAGTGGCTGGAAGTGCTCGTCGTACTGCATCCGCGTCACCAGGCGATATCCGGACGCGTCCACCGTCGCGTCGAGCGTGTGCCCCGTCCATCGGAATGATTCGGTCGCGATCTCGCGGCCGCCCTGCATCGTCCGGTAGCCCCCGGACTGGGCCGCCAGGTCGAGCGGCAGGGCGCTCACGAGCACCGCCACGGCGAGACATCGAACGACACGCACGGTTCCATCCTCCCTATGGTACGATGATGCCCAGGCGCTCCAGGAACGCACCCACGTGATGCTCCGTCACGAACCAGCTTCCGAGCGCGGGCCGCGTGGCGCCGTGCCAGTCGGAGCCTCCGGTCACTACGAGCCCCGCGGCCCGCGCCGCCTGCTCCAGCTCGACTGAGCCGTGCGGATCCAGCGAGGGGCGAAGCGCTTCCACGCCCGCGAGCCCGTGCGCCTTGAGCCGTCCGAAGTGCTGCGCGTCCTCGAGGGCCGGGTGCGCCCATACCGCGCAACCGCCGGCCGCGCCGATCAGCGCTATGGCCTCAACGACATCCAATCCCCGGCTCGGCACGAAACCGGGACCTCCACCGCCGATGAATCTGGCGAAGGCGTCGGAGATGGACCCGGCCTTGCCCAACCGCACCAGAGCGCGCGCCAGGTGCAGCCGCCCGATGGAGGCGCACTCCGGCTCCGCCGTCACGTCGCCGACCGTGATCGCCACACCGATGGCCCGCAGCCGCTCGATCATCGCGCTCATGCGCTCGCGCCGCGCCAGGGCCGCCCGTGCCGCCAGCCCCGCGATGCCCGTATCGTCGTCCTGAAAACCGTACCCCAGCAGATGCAGCTCTCTCCCGTCCAGCTGGGAGGTGATCTCGATGGCCGCGATGACGCCCGGCCCGCCCGCGGTCGCGGCGGCCGCCCGCGCCGGCGCGATGCCGGAGACCGTGTCGTGGTCGGCGAGCGCGATCATCCCCAGGCCGGCCCGCCGGGCGGCGACCGCGAGCGCCGCCGGTGCGAGCGCCCCGTCGGAACAGGTCGAGTGGATGTGCAGGTCGAGGTGCATCGCGCTCCGATCTTCGCCGAGCCGAAGCTACGGAGCCGCGGAATCGCGGACAAGGGAGTTGACAGCGGGGAGTATGCTCCTCAGCTTGCCCGCTTATGGTAGTGGCCCGCGCCGCCGGGCGCGACCGTACGGCTTCCATCCAGCGCGTTTTCTTGGGCCTCCTCGCCGCCAATTTGGTGGTCGTGGGGGCCAAAGTCGTCATCGGCGTGTCGGCGGGCTCGCTTTCGGTCATCAGCGACGCGGTCCACGCCTCGGTGGACGCGTTCAACAACATCGTCTTCGCGGTCCTGATCCGGTACGCGGGCGCCGAGGCGGACGCCAATCATCCTTACGGCCACGGCAAGTTCGAGGTCCTCGGCGCGCTCGGCATCGTGATCTTTCTCGCGGTCGCGTCGCTCGAGCTGTTGAAGAGCGCCGTGGCGCGCCTGGCGGCCGACACCCCGCCGCCCATCCTGACCGGTCTCGACCTCTGGCTGCTCGGCGGCACGCTCGCCATCAACATCTGGGTCGCCTGGTACGAGGCCCGCAAAGGACACCAGTACGGGAGCCCCCTGCTCATGGCGGACGCGGCGCACACCCGCGTGGACGTCATGATCACAACCACGGTCATCATCGGCAGCATCGTGTCGCGTGCGGGCGTCCACCACGTGGATTCGTTCGTCACCCTGGCCGTGGTGCTGGTGATCGGGCGGGTCGCCTACCAGATCCTGCGGCGCGGCGTGCCGGTCCTGGTGGATCAGGCCGCCCAGGAGCCCGAGGCCGTGCGCCGGTCCGCCGAGGGCGTGACGGGCGTGCACTCCGCCTGCGACATCCGCTCCCGCCTCGCCGCCGGTGTAGCGTTCGCCGAGATCACGATCAAGGTCTCCGGCGCGCTGCCGGTGGGCGAGGCCCACGACATCGCCGACGCCGTCGAGCGCCGCCTCAAGGACGACCTCAAGCTCGACCGCGTCGTGGTGCACGTCGAGCCGTGTTGAGCGCCATGGCGAGCCGCACCCGCCGGACGCCGCGCAGCCTGCGCTCCGAGTATGAGGAGTTCATCGAGCAGCGCATCGAGGAGTACAAGGACGGCCTGCCGCGCGCGTCCATCCTCGGCATCGGAGACGAGGCCGTCCAGGAACTGGCTCGCACCGAGCAGTATCAGCTGACGGAGGTGCTCCTCCAGGAGCAGGTGGACTCCATCATCCGCCGCCGCCTCCGGCTTCCCTCGTACCGGCGCTGGCGCGAACGCCACCTCGCCCTGCGCGCCGCGCAGGCGCAGCCGTCGCACTGGGGGCTGGCCCCGCTCGATCCGGTCGTGACCCTGGCCAACCTCATCGAGGACCAGGACCTGATCGCGGTGGTGGGCGCGGCCGACGGGGCCTGCGCGCTGTTCCTCGCCGCCCGCGGCGCCACGATGCTGGTGGGTGATCCCGACCTCGCCGGGATCGAGGGACTCGAGAACCGCGCCATCGCCGAGCAGCTCGGCAGCCGCGTCGAGTGCCTCGTCGTGCAGCTCGAAGCCTGGACACCGGACCGCGCCATTGACGGCTGCGTCATCGAGACGCCGGCGCTCGCGGGGCTTTCGGCGGGCGACCGCGCCGAACTCATCCGGCGACTCAAGGCCGTCACGGTCGCCGGCGGGCATCATGTCGTCATGCCGGCCGTAAGCGCGGGCGGCAAGACTCCCGCGGTCTCCAGCGACGCGTTGCGCTCCCTCTATGCCGACTGGACCGTCTCCCGCGCGCAGCCCGCTGGCACGAGCGCCCGCCGCACCCACAACGTCGGGTTCATCGCCACGCACCCAGGTCCGAGTCAGAGTGATACAAGCCAGGCAGTGTCTAACTGACACGGAATCACGAGGCTCTCTTTCTAGTCGCAACATAAACACTAGTAGAACAATGACTTACAACCTACGAACACCAGGCACGGCATATGCCAATGAGAAGAGGCAGCGGTCCCTTTGTGCGGGCAAGCCGCGTATCCTCCTCTTCGCAGCAGGGAAGGTTGTATGACGACAGCGGTATTGGCGGCGAATGAGCCGGTGGGCATCGTGATCCGTGACGGCGGTGACGTGCACCGCACGCCGCGCATCCTGATGTGGTTCTGGGCGAGCGAGGAAGAGGCGAACAACGAGGAGGAGTGGCGGGAGCGCAAGTAGTCGTCGGCGCTTCACGACGCATCTTGGGGCCTGGCCGTGTGCCGGGCCCTTTCCTTTCCAGAAGGTTGGAGGCAGCAGAGAGCGGGAATTGGAGAAGTCGCCAGACGGCGAAGGAGGAAGTGGTCACCAGGTACCACAAGCCAGTCGCGCGGACCCGCCCCCCACCTCCGACCCCCGGCTCGCGTGATCCTGCCGTCCGGACTGCTCGCCGCGAATCTCAGAACGGGTAACCGCTTCTCCCTTGCCGTCTCGCAACTGATCCGATAGCTGCCGACCAGCCACTCGCTTACTCCCATCAGATGCCGAGTTGTGCTCGGGCATCGGGGGGCAGCCAGCGGCGCGCGCGGCCGATCGGGATGGCGAAGCCCAGAGCGACCGCCGCGGTCTCGCCACCGGACGGCGCGTACGCGCCGTAGTGGACTCCGATCACGGCGCCCGCGGCATCGAAGACCGGGCTCCCGGAGGAACCGGCGTCGGTGGAGCCGGCGAACTGGATCCACTCGCTAGTGGCCTTGGCGATGACACCGGCGAACATCGTGGTTCGCACGACGCCGTTGGGGTCGAAGGCCAGCTGGGTGCCGCGCGGAAAGCCGATCAGCGCGGCCGGGGCGCCCTGCCGAACGCCGCGCCCGGTCCAGTCGATGGCCCGCACCACGGCGCCGTGGTAATTGCGGATCTTGAGCACCGCGATGTCCTGGCCCTGGACGTCGCTGGTGGCGACGAGGTCCGTGGCCAGCGGCGCGCGCGTGTCGGCCATCACCACCTCGATGGCGCGCGGCCGGCCGCGGACCGGGTCCTGCACCACATGGCCGCTGGTCAGGAGGTAGCCCGACCGGGTGATCACGAACCCGCTCCCCATGACCGAGTCGGACCCGTAGCGGGCGATCACCAGTCCCACCGCCGCCTGGTTCTGCGCCGAGACGCGTGAGAAATCCGCTACGGTGGAGGGGCTGACCGCGAGGGCGGCGTGCGACTCCGCGTCGCGCAGNNGCCGAGTGCAGCTGGGCAGCGAACGCGCGCTCCGCGCTGGCCAGCCTCGCCTCCACCGCCGCCCGCTCCCGCGAGGTCGCGAAGTAGAGCAGCGCCACCAACACCAGCAGTGCCACGACGATCAACACGGCCATCGCGCGGAACGCAGCCGACGACTCCCGGGCGATCTGTCGCGCCAGCGAGCGTGCGAACACCGCGGCGCGGGCACCGGGGGCCGCACCGGCCTCACCGCGAGCCACCTGCATGATGCCGGACAGCGTCTTGGGCGGCTGCAGCTGCGGGCGGTACTCGGCGCCCTGTCCCTCGGGAAGGCTGGAGGCGCCGAGGGTCCGCACCTCGAACAGCGGGCCGTGCCAGCCGAGCATGATGCGGTCGCTCAGCGTCAGCATCGCGGGGCCGCGGACCTTCTGGCCGTTGACGAACGTGCCGTTGCGGCTGCCGAGGTCGGTGATGGTCGCCGCGCCCGACTCGTCGATGGCGATCGTCGCGTGCCGCAGGGAGACCACGGTGTCGGCGACCGTGCGCAGCGGAATCGTGCAACTGGCGGCGCGGCCGAGGAGTATCTCGCCCCCGGCGCCCAGCAGGTCCTCGCCGCCGCTCACCCGCCGCAGGCGGAGCGCCGGCTGCGCGATCTCCACGGCGGGCTCCGCCCGGGTGCGGGCCAACTCCCCGGGGAGGGTCACCCGGAGCGCCGGCCCGCGCTGGCCGAGGGTGAACCGATCGCCGCCGCGGATTTGCTCCGCCGCGCCGATCCTCTTTCCGTTGAGCCAGGTGCCGTTGGTGCTGCCGAGGTCTTCCAGCCACCAGGTGCCGCCGGCGTCGTGCCAGACTCGCGCGTGCACGGCGCTGATCACGTCGTCGTCGGGATCGAAGCTGATGTCGAGGGTGGGATCGCGGCCCAGGCGCGCGGAGGCGCCGTTCACCGGAAGATCGAGCTTGCGCCGCTCGTCGTGGAGGATCACGCGGCGCAATATATGGAAATGCGCGGGGCCGGCAAAATCACCGGCCCCTGTGCATCTCCGCGAGAGTTACTTCTTCTTCTTCGCGGACTTCTTCGCCGTCTTCTTGGCGGCCTTCTTCTTCTTCATCGCCATACAGCCTCCTCGAAATGGTGAAACAGTCCGGCGGCCGGAAGTGGCCGGCGGTCAAACACCACGAACAGCGCTGTAGGTGGTGAGAGAGCGAATAGCGGAGACACCGGGCGCGGCCTGGGGTGACGCCGCAACCGGCGCCACACGCGCGACCGACTTATTCGTCTCGATGGTGCTACGGGTTTGATCCAACCAAGCGTCTCCGCGCAGTGCGCAAAGCCTTGAACGCCAATATATAACACTCGCTGCGACACGCAATAGCTCCGAGCGACGACTTGGCACGTGTCGGCGCTGTGGTGTACAATGACGACGACCCTTCCCAACATGCCGATGATCACGTTGACGGTTGATGGCCGCCCGATCCGTACCGCCGATGGCACGACGATTCTCGAAGCCGCGCGCTCCGCGGGCATCGAGGTGCCGACGCTGTGCTGGTATCCCAGGCTGCCGGTCGTCGGGTCGTGCCGGATCTGTCTCGTGGACGTGGCGGGATCGCCCAAGCTCGCGGCCGCGTGCGCCACCGCGGCGCAGGACGGCATGGTCGTCGAGACGGAGTCGCCGGCCGCCGTCGCCAACCGGAAGAGCGTGCTCGGCCTGCTGCTCGAGCGCTACCCCGCCGATCATCTGCTCGCGGGCGGCAACCACCCGAACGAGTTCGAGCAGCTGGTCCGCCGCTATGGCGTCGCGGTGCGCCCGGCCCGCGAGCACGAGCTCGCGCTCCGCACCGGCGACGAGCGCCCCGGCGATCCGATGATCCGCCACGACATGAGCACCTGCATCCTGTGCACGCGCTGCGTCCGGGCCTGCGCGGACATCCAGGTGGTGGGCGTGCTGGACGTGGCGCAGCGGGGCGCGACCGCCCAGATCGTGGTGGGCGGCGACGGCGACCCCGATCACGCGGCCTGCACCTGGTGCGGCGAGTGCGTCCGGGTCTGCCCCACCGGGGCCATCCACGAGGTGCTGCCGGCCGAGCGGTTCACCAGCCTCCAGATCGCGGAGCCGGACCGGGTGGTCCGTTCCGTCTGCCCCTACTGCGGCGTGGGGTGCCAGGTGGACCTCCACGTCGCCGACGAGAAGGTGGTGCGGGTCACCAGCCCGTGGATCGAGGAGGACACGCCCAACATCGGCTCGACCTGCGTGAAGGGGAGGTTCGGCTACGACTTCCCGCAGCATCGGGATCGCCTCACGACGCCCTTGATCCGGCGGGGCTGGGTGAAGCGCGCCGGGCGATGGGTGTGGGAGGGGCCGGCGGAGGGCGAGCGCCGCCGCGGCCCCTGGCTCTCCATCGAGGCCGAGGGCGAGCGCGACAAGCCGCGCCCGCCGGCGCGGTCGGTGGGGAAGTCGCTCGGCGAACTATCCCGCACGCCCCGCGGTGCGGACGACGTCCGCGACCGCGTGGCGACGCCGGCCTCGTGGTACGAGCCGTTCCGGGAGGCGACCTGGGACGAGGCGATGGAACTGGCCGCCCAGGAGCTGGTGCGCCTCCACGCCGAGCGCGGCCCGGAGGCCCTGGCCGTCTTCTGCTCGGCCAAGTGCACCAACGAGGAGAACTACGTCCTGCAGCGGATCTTCCGCGGCCGCTTCGGGACCAACAACGTGGACCACTGCACCAGGCTGTGCCACTCCTCCTCGGTCGCGGCGATGCAGCGCGCCCTGAGCACCTCCGCGGCATCGGGCTCGATGCGCGAGGTGGAGGACGAGGCCGACGTGATCTTCGTGGCCGGCGCGAACGTGACCGAAGCGCACCCGGTGTTCGGCGCCGCCCTCAAGCGCGCGCAACGGCGTGGCGCCACGCTGATCGTGGCGGAGCCGCGGGGGATCGAGCTGGCGCGCCGCGCCGACATCCACCTGCAGCTGATGCCGGGGACCGACGTCGTGCTGTTCAACGCGATGCTGAACCATGTCATCGCGCAGGGGCTGCATGACCGGGCTTTCATCGCGGCGCGCACCCACGGCTTCGAGGAGGTCGCCGCGGCCGTCGCGCCGTACACCCTCGAGCGCGCGGAGGCCATCACCGGCGTCCCGGCGGCCGACATCGCGCGGGCGGCGGAGTTGTACGCCCGGGGCCCCAGGACGTCCACGCTGTGGGCGATGGGCCTCACCCAGCATTCGACCGGCACCGACATCGTCGCCTCGCTCCTCAACCTCATCCTCGGCACGGGGATGATCGGACGGTGGGGCGCGGCGATGATTCCGATCCGGGGACAGAACAACGTGCAGGGCGCGTCCGACGTCGGGGGGATCCCGATGTCGTACACCGACTACCAGCCGGTGAGCGACCCCGCGGTCCGCCACCGCTTCGCCGAGGCGTGGGGCGTGGGCGACGACGCCCTGTCCCTGAAGCCCGGCCTCAAGGTGACGGAGATCGTCGGCGCCGACTCGCCGGTGGCGGGGATGTATATCTTCGGCGAGAACCCCGTCATCTCCGACCCGAACGTCGCGCACGCGGAGCACTGGTTCCTGGGCCTCGAGTTCCTGGCCGTGCAGGACCTGTTCCTCACCGACACGGCCCGCTTCGCCGACGTCGTGCTGCCCGGCACGTCGTTCGCGGAGAAGGACGGCACGTTCGTCAACACCGAGCGCCGCATCCAGCGGGTGCGCGCCGCCTGCGCCCCACCGGGCCGCGCGCGGCGCGACCTCGACATCCTGGTCGAGCTCTCCGAGCGCGTCGGCTTCCGTGCGCCGTTCGAGGACGCCGAGAGCGTGATGCGCGAAATCGCGTCGGTGACGCCGTCGTGGGCTGGCGTGACCTATGAGCGCCTCGACTATGCCGGATTGCAGTATCCGGTCCCCGACGCCGCGAGCCCCGGCACCGCGTTCCTGTTCGACGAGCGCTTCCCGACCGGGGACGGCCGCGGGACGATGGTTCCGGTGGAGTACCTTCCGCCCGCCGAGCTGCCGGACGAGGAGTATCCCTTCGTGATGAACACGGGCCGCCAGCTCTATCACTGGCACACCGGCACCATGACGCGCCGCGCCAAGGGGCTCGACTCCCGCGAGCCTGTGCCGACGATGGAGCTCAATCCGGACGACGCGGCCGCCCTCGGCGTGCGGGACGGCGATGAGGTGCGCGTCACCTCGCGCCGCAACTCGATGCTCATCGCCGCCCGCCTCTCCAACCGGGTGCGGCCGCGGCAGGTCTTCATCCCGTTCCACTTCCGCGAGGCGGCGGCCAACCTCCTCACCAGCACGGCGCTCGACCCCTACGCCAAGATCCCCGAGTTCAAGGTCACCGCCGTGCGCGTCGAGCGGCGCGACTAGCGGTGGACCTCGGCCTCGGCGGGCGGGTGGCGCTGGTCGGCGGCTCGTCCGCCGGGCTGGGGCGGGCCATCGCGGCACGTCTCGCCGCCGAAGGGGCGCGCGTCGCGGTCAACGGCCGCGATGCCGCGAAGGCGGATCGGACCGCCGAGGCGATCCGCTCGGAGACGGGCGGGGACGCCGTCGCGTTCGCCGCGGACCTTTCCGACCCGGGCCAGGCGGCGGCCACCGTGGGCGCGGTCGCGGCACGGTTCGGCCGGCTCGACATCCTGGTCTGCAACACCGGCGGCCCGCCGCCCACCAGCTTCGCGGAGGCGCCGGCGGAGGCGTGGCAGCGCGCGCTGGAGCTCAACCTGCTCTCGACCATCCATCTGTGCCGTGCCGCCGTGCCCCTGATGCGGCGCGCGCGGTGGGGACGGGTCGTGTGCCTCACCTCGCTGGCCGCGCGGCAGCCGCTGCCCAACCTGATTCTGTCCTCAACCGCCCGCGCCGGCGTTCTCGGTTTCGCCAAGTGCCTGGCCGACGAGGTCGCCCCGGACGGGGTCCTGGTGACGGTCGTCTGCCCCGGCTACTTCCGCACCGACCGCGTCGCGCAAATGGCGGCCGCGCGCGCCCAGCGCGAGGGGAAGACGCCCGACGCGATCCTGAGCGAGCAACTCGGAGCTACACCCCTCGGCCGCATGGGCGAGCCCGAGGAATTGGCGTCCGTGGTCGCCTTTCTCGCGTCCGAGCGCGCGTCATATATTACCGGCGCCGTTCTTGCGGTGGACGGCGGGCGGCTCCGCAGCATCGACTGACAGCTCTTTCCTTCCCGAGGGACCATGAAAGCGATCGTCAAGACGGCGCCCGGGCCGGGCCTCGTTGTGCGCGATGTCCCGAAGCCGGCGTGCGGGCCGAACGACGTCCTGATCCGTGTGCACCATGCGGGCGTGTGCGGCACCGACCTCCACATTTACGACTGGAACCCGTGGGCGCAGGGGCGCTGCAAGCCGCCCTTCACCGTGGGACACGAGTTCGCCGGCGAGATCGTCGAGCTCGGCAGCGACGTCCACGAGGACTTCAAGACGGGCCAGCTTGTGACTGCGGAGGGCCACATCATCTGCGGCCATTGCCTGCAGTGCCGCACCGGCAATGGGCACGTGTGCAAGCGCACCTCGATCATCGGCGTGGACCGCAACGGCTGCTTCGCCGAGTACATCGTGATGCCCTCGGGCAATGTGATGCTCCTGGACGGCATCCCCACCGAGATCGGCGGCATCATGGACCCGATGGGGAACGCGTTCCACACCGTGCTAAGCACCGAGGTGTCGGGCAGCATCGTGCTCATCCTGGGGTGCGGGCCGATCGGCTGCTTCGCCGTGGGCATCGCGAAGGCCGCGGGCGCCGCGGCGGTCATCGCGGTGGACGTCAATCCGAAGCGGCTCGAGCTGGCGCGGAAGATGGGCGCGACCCGGGTGCTGAACCCGAAGACGGACAACGTGGAGGCCGCGGTGCTCGAGCTGTCGAACGGCGACGGGGCCGACCTGGTGTGCGAGATGTCGGGCGCGCCGAGCGCGCTCCACACCGGCTTCAAGGTGGTGCGCTACGGCGGGCGGGTGCATCTGCTGGGCATCCCCGACGGCGACGTGCCGATTGATTTCGCCAACGAGATCGTCTTCAAGGGGATCACCATCTACGGCGTCATCGGCCGCAAGATGTACGAGACGTGGAACCTGATGCAGCGCTTCCTGCGCTCGGGGCAGTTCGATCCGCGTCCCACCATCACCCATCGCTTCCCGCTGGAGATGATCGAGGACGCCATCGCCGCCATTCGCAGCGGGAGTGCCGGCAAGGTGATCCTCGACATCGGATCGTGAACCGATGACCGCCCCTTTCACCACCCGGCTGCAGTCCGAGCTGGACGAGTTCAAGCGCGCCGGCGTCTACAAGCGCCTCAACTACCTGGACGCGCCGCAGGGCGCGCGCACGGTGATGGAGGGCCGCGGCGACGTGGTGATCCTGTCGTCCAACAACTACCTGGGACTGTGCAACGATCCGGTGGTGGTCGCCGCCGGCAAGGCCGGGCTCGACCGGTTCGGGGCCGGCACCGGCTCGGTGCGGTTCATCTGCGGCACCTTCACCGTGCACCGGGAGCTGGAGCTTGCGCTCGCGGAGCTGGTGGGGACCGAGGCCTCGCTGACCTCCGTGTCGTGCTGGAACGCGAACGAGGGGCTGTGCGCGACCATCCTCGGCGAGAACGACGCGGTTATCTCCGACCAGCTCAACCACGCTTCGATCATTGACGCGGTGCGGATCGCCCGGCAGATCGGCAAGTGCCGGTCGCTGGTGTACCGGCACTCCGACATGGCGGACCTGAAGGAGAAGCTCGTTGCCGCCAGGGGCGCGCGCACCAGGCTCATCTTCACCGACGGCGTCTTCTCGATGGAAGGCGACGTGGCCAAGCTCGCCGACATCTGCGAGCTGGCCCGCCGCTACGATGCCGTGGTGGCGGTGGACGACTCGCACGCCACCGGGGTGATGGGGAAGACGGGCCGCGGCACCGCAGAGTCGGCCGGCCTGCTGGGCCAGGTGGACATCATCACCAGCACCCTGGGCAAGGCGCTGGGCGGCGCGGCCGGAGGGTTCACCGCCTCCTCGGCGGCGCTGTGCGACTATCTCACCCAGCGCTCGCGGCCGCAGCTCTTCTCCAACGCCCTCCCGCCCACGGTGGCGGCGAGCGCGCTCGCGGCCGTCCAGGTGCTGCGGGCGCAGCCGGAGCGGGTGACGCGGCTGCACGAGAGCGCGCGCTGGTTCCGCTCCGCGCTCCAAGAGGCCGGCTTCAAGCCCCTGGAGGGGGAGACGCCGATCATTCCCGTCATCCTCGGCGAAACGGCGCTGGCGATCAAGATGAGCGACGCGCTGCTGGACGAGGGTGTGTTCGTCACGGGGTTCGGCTACCCGGTCGTCCCGCAGGGCCACGCGCGGGTGCGCTGCCAGGTCTCGGCCGCCCACACCGCGGAGCACCTGGAGCTGGCGGTGCGCGCGTTCAAGAAGGTCGGGAAGAAGTTGGGAGTGATCTAGGGACGTTGCCGGACGGCACGCGGACGGTGGCGCCCGGCGGGAAACCCCGCGGGCCGGAGAGCTCCGTCTCTCGCCTTTTGCGCGGCCCTGCCCTATTTTGGGGCCTCGGTCCGCCGCGACCGTTCCATCGGAGAGGTAGAGATGACACGACACCGCTCGCTGGCGATCGCCGCACTGCTCGCGCTGGTCTCGGCCGCGCCGCTCGCCGCACAGGTCCAGGAAGATTGGCAGAACCAGTGGTACTGGGGGGCGAAGGGCGGCCTGCTCAGCTACTCGCTCCCGTCGGGGAAGTCGAACCAGCCGCAGGCCGGTGGCGAGTGGCTGATCACGTCGCGCCGCACGGCGCTGTATGTCGCCTACTCCACTACGTTCAAGCGGGACGGCGACACCTTCACCTCGTCCACCGGCACGAGCGTCCCGGCGGTGTTCGACGCGCTGCAGCGCATCCAGGTGGCCATTCTGGTCTTCCCCTGGAGTGGATACCTGCAGCCCTATGTCGGCGGGGGGTTCGTCATCGAGACGCTGAGCAACGCCGTGGTCAACAGCACGACGCCCTCGACCGTCCAGACCACGTACGTGTCGGCGCACTCGTCCGGCGGCTTCGCGTTGGCGATGGTGGGCCTGCAACTCCGGGTAGGGAAGATGGCGATCTTCGGCCAGGCGCAGTTCAGCCCCCAGGGCCGCGACTTCATGCTGCCGAGCGGTTCCACCTCGCTGGAGGTCGGGATCCGCTACGCGTTCCTTGGCGCGCGCGAGACCGGGGACATCGCCACCCAGCACTAGCCGGGCGGGACCACGCGAAGCGAGAGCGGCCAGCCGGTACCCGGCTGGCCGCTTCGTTTCCACGGCGGCTCTCCGCCGGGTGAGCCCGGCCGCGGCTCGCACCCTCCCAACTTGTCTCTCCGCGTGAGGCGTGCCTGAGTCGGCGCCACACGTTGGAACGTCCTAGCGGGGCCGGCTGACGAACCGATCGTCCCGGACGTAGAAGCGGAGCTTCCAGTCCGCCGCGACGCGGATGCCGATCCGCGGCCCGGCCACCACCTGTCGCGCAGGCACCGGCCGACCCGCCGCGATCCACAGCGGCCGCGACCCGAGCCGGTGACCGTTCAGCCGGCGGTCAATCCCGAGCGCCTGCGTGAGGCGGGCGGGTCCCGCCGCGAGCGCCAGATCCGGCACGTCACCGCGCCTGCGCCGCATCGTGGCGAGCCCGACGAGCGGCTCGGCCGCGCGCAGCAGGACCGCGGCCGGGTAACCCTCCGGCTCGGTCACGACGTTCACGCACCAGTGCATACCATAGGTGAAGTAGACGTAGGCCAAACCGGGGGGACCGTACAGAACCTCGTTGCGCGCGGTTCGCCGCCAGCCGGCGGCGTGGCACGCCGGATCGTCCGGCCCGACATAGGCCTCCGTCTCCACGATGCGCGCGAGGCAGCGCCGGCCCCCGACGACGGACACCAGCAGCTGCCCCAGTAGCGCCTTCGCGACGACGACGGTGTCCCGCGCGTAGAACGCGCGCGGGAGTGGCCGCGGTTTCACGACTCCGAGGACGGTTCCTCGGGCTTCTTCTTGGATCGCGACCGCCCGGCCGGGCGGCGCCCCGCTCCGCCTCGGACGCGCCGCCGCGCCGGCCCCTTGGGCTTCTCGGGCTTGTCCAGCTTCTCCGGCGCTGCGGTCTCGATCTCCACCATTCCCACCATGGGCACACCGGCGGCCGGAGCCGCCGAACGCACTGAGCCGCGGCGATAGCGGATCCCGCGCGCCGGAGCGGCGTGCGCGGCGGGAGTCGAGGGCGCGACCGGCACCGAGGGCGCCGGTGGTACCGAGGGCGCGGGTGGCGCCACGGCCGCGGCCACCGGTTCCTCGGCCGGCTCCGTGCGCTCCACCGCCCGTCCACGGCCGCGACCCCGGCGGCCACCGCGACCTCCCCGCTCGCCGCGCGCCTCGGGTTCCGTGGGTACGGGCACGGGCGCCGCTTCACCCCTCAGCGCCACCTCGAAACCGCGCTCGTTCTTCGACAGGTCCACGATCTCGGCATCGTGCGCCTGGCGGAGCAGGCGCCCGAACCGGGGGCGATGGAACAACGGATCTTCCGCGTTGCCATGCATGACGGTCATCCGCTCCCGCACGAGGTCCTCGCCGACGACCGTCGGCGCGAACGCGCCCACCTCGCGCAGTGCCCGCTTCAGCAGTTCGAACGCCTCCGCCAGGGACAGCGGAGCGACGGCGGAAGCTCCCGCCGCCGGCTTCTCGTGGGCCGGCTCCGGTGCGGCCCCGCGACCGCGGCCGCCACGATGCCCGCGCCGGGTCCGCTCCCCCGCCCCTCCGGGCGCCGCTCTTTCCTTGTCGCGCTCGGCGCGCTCCTGTCCGCGCCGCTCGTCGGCCCCGCCGGGAATCGGCGGCAGGGCCCGCTCGCCACCGGGAGCCGAGGACCCCAGATCAACTTCGTACTGCCCGTTCTCGAGCTTGGTCGCCGTCAGCAGGCCGCGCCGCTTCGCCTCGTCCACGAACTTCGAGAAGCGGCTCATGCCGACGTTCTTCTCGTCGAACGACCCGTCCAGCTCCTGCATCACCTGCTTGAGCCGGTCGGATCGCATCACGTCGCCGCGCTTCTTCATCTCCAGCACGGCATCCACCACGAGCTCCCATGGGTCGCGGCGCACGCCCTCGTCCTCGCCGGCGCGGGCCAGGCCCGCCAGTTCGTTGTACGAGAAGTACTCGTCGCAGTTCTGAATCAGCAGATCGGACGCCGACTCCCGGATCCCCACCCCGATGATGTACTTGCCGTACTCCTTCAGCTTGATCACCAGCGACGAGAAGTCGGAGTCGCCCGACAGCAGGATGATCGTCCCGATCTCGGGCCGGGTGAAGACGAGCTCCACCGCGTCGATGGCCAGCCGGATATCGGTGGCGTTCTTCTTGTTGGAGCCGAAGGCCGGCGCGAAGATCAGATCGATGGACGCTTCCGACAGCGGCACGATGTACTGCGGGTAGCGGCGCCAGTCGGCATACGCCCGCTGGACCGCGACCTTCCCCCGGATGATGTCCGAGCTCATCAGCTTCCGCAGCTCGGCCTGGAGGTCGGAGCGGATGCCCATCGTGACGTTGTCGAAATCGATCAACAGAGCGGCATTCGGCGCGTGCGCCGGCGGCTGCTTGCTCGCCGGTCGCGGAGACGGAAAGGTCATGGACTCCTTCACGAGGCTGTGTGTTCCAGCGCGACGACCTGGGCCAGCTCCCGACGCTTCACTTTCCCGCTCGCCGTCAGCGGGAGCACGTCGAAGAACCGCACCAAATCGGGCACCTTGTAGTCGGCCATCTGCTGCCGGGCGAAGTCCGTGATGTCCTCGCCCCGGAGGATGGCACCTTCGATCGGTACGACACAGGCACACACCATCTCGCCGAGGATCTCGTGGGCGATGCCCACCACACAGACCTCCTCGACGCCGGGATGCGCCCGCAGCACGTCTTCCACTTCGCGCGGGTAGACGTTGTAGCCGCCGCGGATGATCATCTCCTTGCGGCGCCCGACGATCCGCACGTACCCGTCCTCCTCCAGCATCGCCAGGTCGCCGGTGAGGAAGAACCCCTCCGGCGTGAAGGAGCGCCGCGTCTCTGCCGGCATCCGGTGGTAGCCCGACATCACGTTGGGCCCCCGCACCGCCAGCTCCCCCACGGCCTCCACGCCGTGCAGCTCACCCGTGGTCACATCCACGATCGAGAGCTCGACGCCCGGCAGCGGCCGCCCCACCGTCTCCACCCGCCGGTCCGGCGGATCGTCCGGCCGGGTGATCGTAACGGTCGGCCCCGTCTCGGTGAGGCCGTAGGCGATCTCGACGTTGCAGGTGCGCCGCACCGTCGTGACGAGGTCGGGGTGTACCGGGCTGCCGGCGACGATGCCCGTCCGGAGGTGCGGCAACCGCTCCCGCGCGAAGTCGCGCTCCCGCACCAGCAGATGGAACATCGTCGGCACGCCGTGACAGACGGTCACCCGCTCCCGCGCCATCAGCTCGATCGTCGCGGCGGGGTCGAACCGCTCGTCGAGCACCAGCGTCGCGCCCGCAGCCACCGCACCCGCCATGACCGAGGTGCCGAAGATCGTGAAGAACGGCACCGCTGCCAGCACGACATCCTCCGCCGTGACACCCAGCACCTCCGCCACCGCCGCCGCCGTCCCGACCACGTTGCGATGCGAGAGGCATACGCCCTTGGGTTTCCCCATCGTGCCCGACGTGTAGAGGATCGCGAACAACGCGTCGGGGTCGCGCGGGCTTGCGGGCGCCGCGAGCCGGGCGCCCTTCGACACCAGGTCCCGGTACGGGAAGACCCGGCCATCGTACCAGGAGTCACCACCCCCGACGGCGACGAGGTACTGCACGTCGGGCAATTCGGCGATCAGCTCGTCGAACAACTCGACGAAGTCCCCGCCCTCGCCGCTCTCGGCGATCACCACCACCGACGCCTCGGCATGGCGCAACTGGTAGGTCAGCTCGTGGTGCCCGAGGCCGGGATTGACCGGAACCAGAACCGCGCCAAGCCGCGACGCGGCCAGGGCGGTGGTGAGCCACTCCGGCCGGTTGGGCAAGTTGACGGCGATCGTGTCGCCTCCCTCGACACCGAGGTCGGCGAGCGCCGCGGCGAACGCGTCGGCTTCGCGGCTCACCTCGGCGTAGGTGTGGCGCCTGCCCCCCGCGACCGCGAACAGCCGCTCGGGGTCCCGCGCCATGGCGGCGTCGAAAACATCCGCCAGATGAGCCGATTTCAACCACCTGCCCCCATGCAACACAAGCAGGGAATTGTACTCTCCCGCCGGACCGCTGGCCAGCCGCAGACCCGCCGTCCCTTGAGGCACCCGAGCGCGCGGCCCCATATTGGCGCGTGGCCTTCGCCTTCCGCAGCCGCATTTTCGTCTGGCTCGTCGTGGTCGCGGCGATACCCGCGGGCATCGGCATCGGGATGACGCTCCTGGCCCCACGGCTCGCCGTGCCGGTCGGCGGGGTTACCGCCTGGGACCGCGCCGGCGCGACCTGGCGCGACGCCGACGACGCCCTCGCCCGGGAGCACCTNNCTCGCCGCCGCGCTGGCGGCGCTGGTGGCGCTGGGCACGGTGCGCCTCGCCGGCCACCTCTCGCGCCAATTGTCACGCCCGATTGACGAGCTGATCGCGTGGACCGGGCGCCTGAAGCGCGGCGAGCCCCTCCCGGACGAACCTCCGGCCAAGGGTGCACCCGAGTTCGACGTGCTGCGGAACGCGTTCCGCACCATGGCGGCCGACCTCGCAACGGCGCGAGCACGGGAGGTGGAAGCCGCGCAGCTCCGGGCGTTCCGCGACCTCGCCCGCCAGGTCGCCCACGAGCTCAAGAACCCGCTGACGCCGCTGCGCTTCGCCGCGTCCCGGCTCGCGCAGGAGGCGCGGCCCGACCAGCGCGAGCTGCTCGAGATCATCAACGGCGAGAGCGAGCGGATCGAGATGATGGCGCGGGACTTCGCCACCCTGGGCAGGCTCCCGGAGGGCCCGCCGTCACCGGTGGACCTCGGCGAGTTGGTCGAGACGCTGGTCAAGGGCACCGTGCCGCCCCAGATCGCCGTCCGCATCGAGCGCGCGCCGGACTTGCCGATGGTGCGCGCCCACTACGAGCCGCTGCGCCGCGCGCTGCACAATCTCGTCCTCAACTCGTGCGACGCCTGCGAGCCGGGGGGCGCGGGGACCGAAGGCTCCGGGGACGCGGTGGGCGCCCGGCGCGGCGAGATCACCATCTCGCTCCGGGCGGTCGCGAACGGCGCCGCGCCGGCGGTCGAGGTCGTGATCCGCGACACCGGCGTCGGCATCCCGCGGGGGCAGCTGAGCCGGATCTTCGAGCCGTACTTCACCACCAAGGCGAAAGGGACCGGCCTGGGACTGGCGCTGGTGCGGCAGACGATCCACGATCACGGCGGCTCGATCGGCGTCGCGAGCGAGCCGGGGCGCGGCACAACGTTCACCATCACCCTGCCGCTGGCGCCCGCATGACCAGGCGCCAGCTGGTGCTCGTGGTGGACGACGAGGCCAATCTGCGCCGCATGCTGTGTGCGGTGCTCGCGGCGGACGGCTACCGCACCGCAGAAGCCCCGTCGGGCACCGAAGCCATCGCCGCCGCCGGCCGCCGCCGCCCGGATGCCGTGTTCCTCGACCTGTCCATGCCCGGCGGCCCCGACGGGCTGGAGACGCTCGAGCGCCTCTCCGCCGAGGTGCCCGGTGTGCCGGTGATCATGATGAGCGGGCGGGCGGGGCTGGCCGACGCGGTACGCGCCACCAAGCTCGGCGCCTACCACTTTCTCGAGAAGCCGCTCGCGCCGGAAGCGGTGCTCCTTACCCTCCGCTCCGCGCTGGAGCTGGCGCGCGTCCGCGCCGAGGCGTCGGCGCTGCGCGAAGCGCTGGGCCCCACGGCCACCCTCGTGGGCTCAAGCCCGCAGATGGCCGAGCTGCGCTCGTTGATCGCCCGCGTCGCGCCGACCGAAGCCCGGGTCCTGGTCTCCGGAGAATCCGGCACGGGGAAGGAGCTGGTGGCCGGCGCGATTCACGCCGCGAGCCCGCGCGCCGACGGGCCCTTCGTCCGGGTGAACTGCGCCGCCATCCCGCGCGAGCTGGTGGAATCGGAAATGTTCGGCCACGAGCGCGGGTCCTTCACCGGCGCGACCGAGCGCCGCCTCGGTCGTTTCGAGCAGGCGGACGGCGGCACGCTCTTCCTGGACGAGGTGGGTGACCTGTCGTCCGAGGCGCAGGCCAAGCTGCTGCGCGCGCTCGAGGGCGGCGAGGTCGAGCGCGTCGGAGGCGACCGCCCGATCGCCGTGGACGTGCGCGTCGTATCCGCGACCAACAAGGACCTGGAGCGCGCCGCCAGGGACGGCGCATTCCGGGAGGACCTCCTCTACCGGCTCAACGTTTTTCCGATCGCCATCGCGCCGCTCAGGGAGCGGCCAGGCGACATCCCGGAGCTGGTGAGCCATTTCGCCACGCGGGTGACGCAGCGCATCGGCCGGGCCGCCGTGACCGTGACGGCCGAGGCCATGGACCTGCTGGTGCGCCACCCGTGGCCGGGGAATGTGCGGGAGCTGGCCAACATCGTCGAGCGGCTGATCATCCTCTCCTCTCGCCCTTCGATCGGCGCCGACGAGGTGGCCGGTGCGCTCCCGGCTGGGAACGGGAGAGAGGAGCGGCTGCCCAATCCCGCGGCGATGACCCTGGCCTTGAGCGAGGAGCTCGACCGCTTCGAGCGCGTGCTGATCGCGCGGGCGCTCTCGGCGGCGGGCGGCAGCGTCGCCGAAGCAGCGCGCCGCCTCTCGACCGACCGCGCCAACTTATATAGAAGGATGAAGCGGCTCGGCATCGAGCCCGCGTCGTAACACGCGTGTCGGAATGACACGGCTGTGTCTCCGCTGGGGAGACAGACGCCACGTCCAGTCGCATGTTGCAAGACGGCAAGTGGGGAGATTCATTTGACTTGCGGCGAGCCACGCCACGGCATGGGCCGTGCCTTCACAGGGCACGGCACTCCTGCAGGAGCATGGCATGACTAGAGCGGTACTTGCACTTCTCGTCCTGGCAGCGGCCGGGCCGGCTTGGGCCCAGGACACCACGATCACCATCCGGCCGGCGCGCCGCGGCGCGGCGGAGCGGCTGGCGCTCCGGCAGTTGCCGCGCGACGTCGTGGACGACGTGCTCCGGCTGTTCAACGCCGAGAGTACGATCCGCCTCACGGGCTCGACGCGCATTCCGGCGGCGCGCGGCATTGACGGCGACCTTGCGATTCTCGGCGGACCGGTCGTTGTGGGGGGCCGCGTGAGCGGCGCGCTGGTGGTGGTCAATGGCGACGTGATCTTCGAGTCCAGCGCCGTGGTCGGCGGCCCCGTACTGGTGGTGGGCGGCACCATCCAGGGCGCGGATCGGGCGAGCATCCAGGGCGAGATCAGGGCTTACCGCGATCCGTTGCGGTACCGCCGGCAGGGCGACCATCTGGTGTTCGCTCAGGAGCATGCCTTCCAGCCTCCGCGCTGGATCGAGCAGTACGGCTGGGGCGAGGACCAGGCGAACCAGGCCGGGATACTGCTGGCGCTCGCCGGAACGTACAATCGGATCGAGGGGCTGCCCATTTTGTTCGGGCCGCGCGCCGACCTCCGCGTCGCCGACCAGGTCCGTTTCCAGGCCGACGCAACGGCGATCTTTCGCACCAGCGACATTTCCTTCGACAGCAACGACATCGGGTACCGCGCGCGAGCGGAGTTCGTGCTGGGCAGCCTCAAGAGCAACCTCGGCATCGGCCTGCGCGGCTTCGACGCCGTGGCGCCGGTCGAGCCCTGGCCGCTGAAGGACTTCGAGGTCGGCTGGGCGTCCTTCCTGTTCCACCGTGACTACCGCGACTACTACCGGCGCCATGGCGGGAGCGTCTACGCCACGCTGCGCCTCTCTCCCGACCTGTCGTTCACCGCGGAGGGCCGTGACGAGCGCGAGTCGTCGCTCGACGCGCGTACCCCGTGGACCCTGTTCAGAACCGCCGAAACCTGGCGGCTGAACCCCACCGTCACGGACGGCATGTATCGTTCGGCCATCGGGTCCATCCACCTCGACTCGCGCAACGATCGGGGCGCGCCGAGCGCCGGGTGGTTTGTCACCGGCGAGTACGAGCTGGGACAGGGGCGGGACATCACCGGCGACCTGGGGCCGATCGCCTGCTTCGCCTTCCCGTGCGTCGCCCCCGCGCTGGCCGATGGCAAGCTGGACTACCAGCGGATCGCCTTCGACATCCGGCGCTACCTGCGCCTCTCGCCGAGTGGACGCCTCAATCTCCGCCTGGCGGGCGGCGGCTGGGTGGGCGGCGAACCCCTGCCGCTGCAGCGGCGCCTTTCGCTGGGCTACCCCGATCCACTGCCGGGTTACGGGTTCCGCCAGTTCTCGTGCGATGGGAGCGAGCTGGCGGGGGAGCCGGCGCTGTGCGATCGCGCGGTGGTGGCCCAGGCGGAGTTCCGCACTCACCTCGGCTTCGACTTCGGGCCCAAGTGGGCGAGCGACTGGGGCGACAACGGCGACGAGCACTACGAGCCGTTCCACGTGAGCGGGCCCGACCTGGTGCTCTTCGCCGACGCAGGCCGAGCCTGGTCGGTGTCGCGCGGCGGGAGTGCGGGGCCGGACATCATTCCTGCCGACCGGCTGCCCTCGCTGAGCACCTTCCGCACCGACCTGGGGTTGGGTCTCGACTTCGGCCCGCTCGGCTTCTACCTGGCGAAACCGCTCGACCAGGCCATTCGCACGGTGACCTTCACCGTGCGAATGGGCCGCCGCTTCTAGGAGGGTGAACCGGACCGCGAGGTTGCTGATTGCGCTGCTGGCCAGCGCCGGGCCCGCGGCCCGTGCTCAGGAAGTGCGCGAGCGGGCGCCCCCAGTCTCCCCTCATCTGTCCGTCGCAGTGTCGCGCGACTCGGCGGAGGTGCTGCAACTCCCCGTGGTGCGCGCGGAGCACCTGCTCGAGGATGGCGTCTTCGACGCGGCGCTGCGGAACGGGTTTTCCGTCCGGTTTCACTTCCGTCTCGAATTGTGGAGAAGGACGTCGCTGTTCGATCATCTGCAGCGCGACGCCGAGTGGGACGCGGTGGTCCGGCTGGATCCCCTCACCGGCGAGTTCGACCTGATCCGGACGGGCGGCGACGTGGAGCACTACACGGCGATGGAGGCAGTGAGCCGCGCGCTGGCGAAATCGTTCACCGTCGAGCTGCTGCCCCCCGCGGCCGGCGCGGAGACCCGCTACTACTTCCTGGCCGCGCTGGAGGTCGGGTCCTTGTCTCCGTCGGAGCTCGACGAGGTGGAGCGATGGCTGCGCGGCGACGTCAGCCCGGCGATCTCCAGCCATGGCGGCTTGTCGAACGCCCTCGCGGTCGGAGCGCGCCGCCTCCTGATCCGCCTCTCGGGACTGCCGAGCCGGCGGCTCGAGGCACGCACCGGCATCTTCACCGCGGGCCGCTAGGTCTTGAAGCGCGCGTCAATCGCGCGCCGGATGTCCTCGAGCGTGGCGCCCTGGCCGTGCATCTGCGCCGCTATCGCCGCCTCCGCCAGGCAGATGTCGCACGACGCCGCGTGCTCGGACTCGTAGCACGTCAGCAGCGACACGTGCCGCATGTCCTCCTTGCAGTGGCAGTAGCAGTACAACCCGTCGAACACTTCCGGCATCGTCCGCGCCGCCGTGTAGGCTCGCACCAGGCGTTCGTCCTCCCCGAACATCGAGGCGGGCAGCACTTTCGCGCCGGTAATGCCGGCGCGCGGCGTGGGATGATGCCCGGCGCCCGCGCCGCGGGTCCCTGCCACGATCGCGACGATCGCGACGAGGGCAGCGCCCGCCACCAGCCAGGGGTACTTCGATCTCGCCATGGTACGCTCCAGGGAACGCCGCTCAGGCGTCCAGCGCGTCCGAGCGCTCCGCCAGCTCGGACCCGCGTGCGGGATGCAACGTCTCCAGGATCGTGTTGTCCGGCCTCAGCAGGACGACCGTGGGCCGGTGTGCCTGTGCCTCCTCGGGCGTCATGAGGGCGTATGCGATGATGATGACCGGGTCGCCCACGTGCACCAGCCGGGCGGCGGCGCCGTTCAGGCAGATGATGCCCGAACCCCGCTGCCCTTCGACGACGTATGTCTCGAACCGCGCCCCGTTCGCCACGTCCACCACCTGCACCCGCTCGAACGGCACGAAGCCGGCGGCCTCCATCAGCCCCGCGTCAATCGTAATGCTCCCCACGTAGTGGAGATTGGCCTGCGTGACCGTGCCGCGGTGCAGCTTGGACTTGCAGAGCGTCAGCAGCAAGACGGGTGTCCTCGTGACCAGGGAGTGCGCCGGAAGCTAACAACCCCGCCGCTCCACCTGGAAGCGCCGTACCCGAGGGGTCAGCCGGACGACGGGGCGTTCGCGCAGGCCGCGAGTGCCGTCCGCATCTCGACGGCCGATTGCCACCGCTGGCCGGGCTGCTTGGCGAGGGACTTGGTCACGAGCTTCGCCAGAGGGGGGGGCGTATCCCGCCGGCGCTTGTGCACGTCGGGGATCGTGCCACGCTGATGCATCCCGAGCACCAGGCGGTCGTCGGGGTGCTCGTAGGGCGGCGATCCGGTCAGGCACTCGTACACCACGCAACCCAGCGAGTAGAGGTCGCTGCGGTGATCAATGTCCTTGAGGCCTGCCACCTGCTCCGGGCTCATGTAGGCGGACGTGCCGACGGTGAAGCCCGAACGGGTGACGCGAGCGCCACCCATGGCCGAGGCCGCCACCGCCTTCGCGATCCCGAAGTCCAGCAGCACCGCGCCGCCGGGAGAGAGCTTGATGTTCTCCGGCTTGACGTCGCGGTGCACCACTCCGAGCCCGTGCGCGTAATCGAGGGCGTCGAGCACTTCGCAGGTGCCGCGGATGGTGTCCGAGATCGTGGCCCGGCGCTCCCGATCGAGGAACTCCCGCAGCGTCGGGCCAGCGACGTACGACATCACGTAGTACACCAGCCAGTCGCGCTCCCCGAAATCGAGCAGCCGGGCAATGCGCGGGTGGTCTATCTGCGACAGCAGGCTGATTTCCCGGAGAAAGCGCTCGGCCGTGAGCGAGACGGCCAGCTCGGGCCGGAGAACCTTCAACGCCACCGCCGTTCCCGCCCGGTCCCGCGCCAGGAAGATGCGCGACGCGCCGCCTTCAGCGATCTCTCGCTCAACGGTGTATCGATCGCTCAGCAGGCTCTGCACCAGTGACAGCACGTCGCGACGCACGGGCACTCCGCGGACTTCCCGCGGCTAAGGTTGCCCGCGCCGGGGCCGGACGCAAGATGACGCCAGCCGGCTAGCCCCGGCGCCGCCAGCCGGCGAGGGCAGCGAGCCCCGCCGTGAGGGCGCGCAGCCCCGAGCGGCGCCCGTGCGGAACCGGTTCCACCGGCGGAGGCAGCGCATCGCGAAATGCCGCCGCCGTCTGGAACCGGTCGGCCGGATCCTTGGCGAGCGCCTTGGCGATCGCGTCGGCCACGGCGCCGGGCACGTCGCCTCGCACCTCCCGGAGCGGCTTCGGGACCTGCGCGAGATGCGCCACGATCACGGCGCGCAGGGTCGGGCCGGTGAACGGCGGGGCGCCCGCCAGCATCTCGTAGCCCACGATAGCCAGGGCGTACACGTCGGACCGGGCATCGACCTCAGCGTCACCAACGGCCTGCTCCGGCGACATGTAGCCCGGGGTCCCAACCGCCGTCCCCGGATCGGTCAGCCTCCGCCCCCCGCGAGCCTCCAGAAGCGCGCGCGCCACCCCGAAGTCGGTGAGCACCGCGTGGCTGCCCTGCAGCAGGATGTTCCCGGGCTTGACGTCCCGGTGCACGAACCCCGCGGCGTGCGCCACCGCCAGGGCATCGGCGACCTCGCGCAGGATCGTGACGGCGGCCTCGATCGGGAGCCGGCCGTCCCGCTGCAGCCGGTGCCGCAGCGACTCGCCCTCGAGGTACGGCATCACGTAGTACAGCAAGTCCTGCTGCGAGCCCGCGCTCAGCAGCGGAAGGATGTGCGGGTGCTGCAGGTGGGCTGCCAGCGCGATCTCGCGCTTGAAGCGCGCAGCGCTGACCTCGCTGGTCGAGTCGGGCGACAGGACCTTGATGACCACCCGGCGGTCCAGGGCGGGCTCGACGGCGACGAACAGCCGGCTGGCGGCGCCGCCACCGAGTTCCCGCTCGACGCGGTACGCGCCATCGAGCGCCGCATCGAGGCGCGCCGCGAGATCGTCCACTAACCACTTCCAGTAGGGGTGTCCCAGAAAATAGGGCGGCGGCTTGACAAATGCGAACCGCCGGCCAGGCTTCCCGCTCGTGGCCAGCTCGCGCCGCTTCGCCGTCATCCAGCACCTCGCCGCCGAGGGTCCGGGCCTGATCGCCGCGCTCGCCCGCGAATGCGGCGTCACGCTCGACGTCCGGCGGATGGACCGCGGCGACCCCATCCCGGCCGTGCGATCGCTCGACGGCCTCGTGGTCCTCGGCGGCACGATGGGAGTGTACGAGGCGGCGGCCCATCCGCATCTGGCCGCCGAGCAGGACCTGCTCGCCGAGGCTTGCGCGCGCGAGGCCCCGGTGCTCGGCATCTGCCTGGGCGCGCAACTGATGGCCGCTGCTCTCGGCTCTCGCGTTTACCCTGGCCAGCAGGGAGCGGAGATCGGCTGGTCGCCCCTGCAGGCCGCGCCGGATAGCGATACGCCCGCGTGGTTCGCCCCGCTGCTCGCGCCCGGAGTCTCGGTCTTGCATTGGCACGGAGACACCTTCGACCTTCCTTCCGGCGCGCTTCCCCTGGCCAGCTCAGCACTCTATGCCAACCAGGGATTTGCGGTGGGAGATTTCGCGCTGGGATTGCAGTTCCATCCCGAGGTCACGGCTCTCGGGCTGGAACGCTGGTATGTGGGCCATGCTTGCGAATTGCACCATGCAAACATACCCGCTGCCACCCTGCGATCCGCGGCCCGCCAGCACGCCGCCTCTCTCGCCGTGGCAGCCGAGCGCTTCTGGAATCTATGGCTTGACCACATTCTGTAGCTCGCGGGCTGGCGGCGCATGAGCCTTTTTTGTGTCGCCGGAGCCTCAGCAAAACTTATATGGTACGGCCGTTCAGGCTGGCCGGGTACCTTTGGCGCGTATGTTCGACTTCAAAAGTTATTAAGAACGCCCAAGAATTATTGCTTGTTCCCTAAATAATCTTTAATCATCGCCGATACATCCTCTGTTGAGGTCTGAAGGATGCCCACGCTCTCCACATCCACGTTTCTGCTTGCCTCGGCTGAGCCCGCTTTGCTGGCGGCCATTGAGCCCGTGCTCGCCGCTGATGGAGCGCATGTGGAAGTCTATCTCTCCGCCGAGGCTGCTCTGCGCGCTTTCACCGCGTCTGAGGCGCCCACGCTGGCATTAATCGACGCCAACCTGCCCGGCATGGAGATAGGGCAACTGCTCGCGGCCGCGAGCGTCGAAACGGAAGGCCGGCGCTTCCCGATTGTCCTGATTTCAGACACTGTGACGCAGGAGTGGGTTGACCGGCTGGCCGAGGGCATCATCGACGACCTGGAGCCACGCTCGGCCGATCCGGCTTTTCTGCGGCTGCGATTGGAATCGGTTCTGCGCGATCATCGAAGGTCGCGCGAGCTTGAAATGTTGCGCGAGGCGGCCACGCTGAACGCCCAGACTGACCATCTGACCGGCGCTTATAACCGCGAAACCATGCTCGCAATGCTCTTTCGTGAGACCGACCGCGTGCAGCGGATGAAAAGCTCACTGTGCGTCATTCTCTTTGACATAGACGACTTCGGCCACTGGAACTCGCGGCTGGGTACGGAGGCCTGCGACGACCTGCTCTGCCAGGTGGTGGCGCGGACCACGCGTCTGTTGCGCAGTTACGACCTGCTGGGCCGGGCCGGCAAGGACGAGTTTTTCATAGCTCTGCCCGGCTGCGACAATGCCAGTGCCGTCATGATGGCGGAACGCCTGCGTTCGGAAGTCTTCTCGGAGCCATTCCGCGTCAACGGCGACGCGATTCGCCTCTCGGCTTGTTTTGGCATCGCCTCCAGCCGCGGCCGCTCCCCGGTGGTGGTTTTGCGCGAGGCCGAGGAGGCGCTGCTGACGGCCAAGGACGAGGGGCCGGAGTCGATCGAATGCGCCGGCGACAACCCGGAGCCGAAGGCCGCGCCGGTCAGCTTTCTCTCGCCCAGCTCCGGCGACGAACTGCTGGCCTGGTAAAGCAAGCCGGTAGAGCGGCCGGAAATTCGCAGCTTCAGCGGAGTGCTGGCGGAGCTTCAGGATCGACCCCGCCAGCGCCCATCAGGACCAGCGAGCGCTGCGCAAAGGGCGAATAGACGAGCAGCGTCATGCAGGCCAGCGCCAATCCGAAGTTGATGTGATGCAAGAGAAGGAAGGGCGACAGCGACCATAGTTCATCAAAAACAAGCAGAAACGGCCAGATTCTGAGGAAATTGCTTTGGATTCGGGGCGCATGGAAGAGCGCGGCGCAGAGCAGAAAAGCGCGGACTGGAATCAGGATCGCGGCGGTGACGATCAGGATTGTGAGCGCCTGAGTCGCCTTCGGCAGCGGCGAAAAGAGGTCGGCAATCTCCGCCAGATTTGCCAGCGCCCCGACATAAAAGCCCAGGTACATGAACTGCAGCAGAACAAAAAGCGTCTGCACAACCGGATATGAGGCCTTCGGAAGCTCCTGCGGAGTGGCCAGAATCCTGCCGCGAAAGCTGGTCTCTGGCTCATGCTGCATAGTTCCCTGCTCTTCCGAAACCGCGGCCGGCGAAGCTTCACCGGGGACAACTCGCTCAACGGGCGCCACAAAGCGATAACCGCGGCGGGCCAGGGTTTCAACGAATCTCGGATTGCCCGCCTTGTCTCCCAGCGCTTCGCGGATGCGGTTGACGGCTGAGTTCACGCCATGTTCAAAGTCGACAAAGGTCCCGTCAGGCCACAACTCATGGGAGATTTTCTCTCTCGTCAGCACCTCGCCGGGCTGCTCCAGGAGCATGAGCAGCACCTGGAAGGGCTGCGTGTTCAGCTTGACGCGAACACCGCGCCGGCGAAGCTCTCCGGTGGCGGCGTCTGCTTCAAAGATTCCGAAGCGGTAGCGCCGGGATGGCTGCGGGTCTGTCATGTCTTCGGTCCATTGTATCCAACTGCGAGCCCTGCCTGAAACTACGCGGCAATGGACAACTTCGCCTAAGTCTAATCAGTGAGGGGGCTTGCACGGTGAGAATTGCGTCATCATGAGATGAGAATTCCTGCATTGCTCTGGAAACAGGAGCGGAGTAATGTGCTGTTCATGATGCAAAGCAAGCTGTCGGATTCTCGAAGTCTTTTCATTCTTTGCGGACTGCTGATCGTTGCGGCCGCTCCCGGCTGCGCACTCGCAGAGCCCGCGCCCGCGGCGGTTTCCGCTTTCAACTCCTATGTCAGTCGAGTCGAGTCGCGGCTCGCGCAGCAGCACCGGGCGCAAAAGGGCTTTTTGGCTCCCCTGGCGCAAGGCGAGCAGCGCCTGCGGCAAGGGGAGTTGATCGTCGAGCAGCTTACGCCCGCCACCGGCGCGGATTTGCCGGGAGCCATGCTGCATCACTGGCGCGGCACGGCATTTGCTCCGGGAGCCAAAGCCGCGGACTTCGAGCGGCTGATGAAGGATTTCAATGCCTATCCCCGGTACTACGCCCCGCAGGTGGTCCAGGCGAAGGTCCTGACGGTACAGGGTGATCGCATTCAGGCCGTGATGCGGGTCCGCCAGCGGCATGTCATCACGGTGGTCATGGATACGGCTTACGACATCAATTTTGGGCGGCTGGACGCGCAGCACGGATACAGCATCTCGCGCAGCACAAAAATCTCAGAAATTGATTCGCCCGGCACAGGCCGCGAGCGAGTGCTGAATGCCAGCGAGGAGCACGGCTTCCTGTGGCGGCTGAACACCTACTGGAGTTATGAGGAGCGGGACGGCGGACTTTACATGCAGATCGAGTCGGTCACGCTGACGCGCTCCATTCCGCTTGGCCTGGGTTGGGCGGTTGGACCATTTGTGCAGAGCGTTCCGCGCGAGTCGCTGGAGTTTACCTTGCGCTCGACGTGCAATGCGCTGCGGAGATAGCGGTGAGGAATTTGCAGCCGTTGAAAAGGAGACGAGGATGAATCAGCAATCAGCCGCAGCAAAGGATCAAGAAGCATTCACAACGGCGCGCCGTGTCAATCAGTCGCTGACTGCCGCGATGGAGAAGCGCGCCTTGCAGTGGATGGCCGAGCGCGCGCCGAAGTGGATCAGTTCGGACCAGCTAACTCTGCTCGGATTGAGCGCGCAAATCGCAGCCGGAGCCTGCTATGCGTGGTCGCGCACGAACCGCTATGCGCTATTGCTGGTGATTCTGTGTCTGGCGCTGAACTGGCTCGGAGACAGCCTGGATGGAACGCTGGCCCGGGTGCGCCAGCAACAGCGTCCGCGCTATGGATTTTATGTGGATCACATGGTGGACATCTTTGGAGCGACGGCGCTGATGTGCGGCCTGGGCTGCTCCGGGTTTCTGCACTGGCAGACGGCCATCGCGATGCTGATTGCGTTTCTGCTTCTCTCCAGCGAGAGTTATCTTGCCACTTACACGCTGTCGCGGTTTCAGCTATCGCAAGGCATCTTCGGCCCCACGGAGATTCGCATTCTGCTGATCGTCGGCAATCTGGCGCTGCTGCGCAGCCCGTACGCCACTTTGCTCGGCCACAGAATGCTGCTGTTTGATTTAGGCGGTTCCATAGCAGCGGCGAGCATGTTCACCCTGGCGATTTGGGTTGCCATACGCCATACTGCAGAACTCTACAGGCAGGAGCCGCTGCGGAAGGATCTCAGCCAAGGTTGATCCAGGTATGAACGCCATTCAGCCTGAAAGGAATGTCCCTCGGGAGCTAAAGCCCGGTGTCGTTTTTAGGGCCAACTTGTGGCGCGGCTAAAGCCGCGCCCTNNAGTCGCCATCACGTTCATGAACTGGACGTTCGTGTCCAAAGGCAAGCCGGCGATGTAGAGCACAGCGTCGGCAACATGCTTCACATCGAACCGCGGTTCGGGAACGACGTCGCCGCTGGGTTGCAGAGCACCCACGGCGAGCCGCGCGCTCATCTCTGTGGCGGCGTTGCCAATGTCGATCTGGCTGCAGGCAACGTCATAGGCGCGGCCGTCGAGCGAGATGGATCTTGTCAGTCCCGTGATGGCATGTTTTGTGGCCGTATAGGGCGCGGAGTTTGGCCGGGGCACGTATGCCGAGATCGAGCCGTTATTGATGATGCGGCCACCGCGCGGCTGCTGC
>PMIK01000013.1:0-200 GCA_003157095.1 Gemmatimonadota bacterium
TCCTGCCATTCGGTGAGCACCACCAGCGCATCGGCTCCCTGCAGCGCGTCGTAGCGGTGCTCAACATAGGTCACGCGGTCCCCGAAGTGGCGCCGGGCTTCGTCGAGCGCCTTCGGGTCGTGCGCTCTCACCGTCGCACCGCGCGCCAGCAGCGTCTCCATCACCACCAGGGAGGCGGCTTCGCGCATGTCGTCGGTCTG
>PMIK01000013.1:208-3828 GCA_003157095.1 Gemmatimonadota bacterium
TCCTTGGGGAAGCAGGAGCCGCCGTACCCCGGACCGGGGAAGAGGAACGCCCTGCCGATCCGCGCATCGGAGCCGATGCCGCGCCGCACGTCGTCGATATCGGCCCCCACCCGCTCGCACAGACCGGCGAACTGGTTCATCAGCGCGATGCGCGCCGCCAGCATCGCGTTGGCGGCGTACTTGGTGACCTCGGCGGACGGGATGTCCATGAAGAGGATCGGGTTCCCGGAACGCACGAACGGCTCGTACAGCTCCCGCAGCGCCGCTTCGGCCTCGGGACTCTGCACGCCGAGGACGATGCGGTCCGGCTTCATGAAGTCCTGGACCGCCGCGCCCTCCTTGAGGAACTCGGGGTTGGACGCCACGTGGAACGGGACCGTGGCGTGGGCCCCGATCGCCGCGCGGACCTTCTCGGCGGTCCCAACCGGCACGGTGCTCTTGGTCACCACCACCTTCGGCCCGTTCATGTGCCGGCCGATCGTAGCGGCCACGTCGAGCACGTGCGTCAGGTCGGCCGAGCCGTCCTCATCCGCGGGGGTGCCGACGGCGATGAAAATGATGTCGCTCTTCTCGACCGCGCCGCCGACGTCGGTCGTGAACGACAGCCGCCCTTCCGCCTGGTTCCGCAGGACGAGCGGCTCCAGCCCCGGCTCGTAGATCGGAATCTCGTTCTGCCTCAGGCGCTCGATCTTGCTCCGGTCGACGTCGGCGCAGATGACGGCGTTCCCCATCTCGGCCAGGCCGGCCCCCATCACCAGTCCGACGTACCCCGTCCCCACCACGGCGACGTTCATGGCCCCCGCTCCTCATACCACGTGCGGTAGAAGTCCCGATACGACCCGTCCTTGACGGCCCGCCACCAGTCTTCGTGCTCGACGTACCATCGAACGGTGTCGGCCAACCCCTGCTCGAACGACCGCGCCGGCCGCCAGCCCAGCTCCTGCTCGGCCTTGGCCGCGTCCATGGCGTAGCGGCGGTCGTGGGCGGGCCGGTCGACGACGTGCTCGACGAGTTCACGCTGCACCTTGAGCAGCGAGACGATGCGGGCGACGATGTCGATGTTGTAGCGCTCCGAACGGGCGCCGAAGTTGTAGACCTCGCCGGCGCGCCCCCGCTCCAGGACGGCCAGCACGCCGGCGCAGTGGTCCTCCACGTGGATCCAGTCCCGCACCTGCCGCCCGTCCCCGTACACCGGCAACCGCTTCCCCTCGATGGCGTTGGTGATCATCAGCGGAATGAGCTTCTCGGGAAACTGGTATGGCCCGTAGTTGTTGGAGCAGCGGGTGATCACGATGTCCTGGCCGTGGGTGCGGGCGAACGCCAGCGCGAGGTGGTCCGCCGCCGCCTTGCTCGCGGCGTACGGGCTGGTCGGGTTCACCGCGGTCGCCTCGGTGAACGGCGGATCGTCCGGGCCCAGCGCGCCGTAGACCTCATCCGTCGAGATGTGGATGACGCGGCAGCTGCCGAGCCGCCGCGCCGCCTCCAACAGCTGCACGGTGCCCACGACGTTGGTGCGAACGAACGGCTCCGCCGAGAGGATCGAGCGGTCCACGTGGCTCTCGGCCGCGAAGTTGACGATCGCGTCCGCGCCGCCCTCCAGCGCCCTCGCGACGTCCGCGGGCTCGGCAATGTCTCCCTTGACGAAGCGGTATCGGGGATCGCGCTCGAGGTCGGCGAGGTTGGCGGGGTTTCCCGCGTAGGTCAGGAGATCCAGGTTCGTGACCCGCCAGTCAGGGCGGTCGCGTAGTACGGCGCGGATGAAGTTCGAGCCGATGAAGCCCAGCCCGCCCGTGATCACGACGTGCATCCCTAGCCGTCCTTCCGCGCCCAGTCGTACGGGATGCGCGGGTCGTGCGCGTCGATCCGGAACTCATCCGGCTTCGCGTAGTCGTACACCTCGGTTGGGATGTTGACCACCAGGGCCTCGTGCTCCGAGATGCACTTGAAGCCGTGGAAGACGAGCGGCGGGATCTGGACCAGGAGCGGGTTGTGGTCGCCGATGAAGAACTCGTTGATCACCCCGCGCGTGGGCGAGCCCTCCCGGTCGTCGTACAGAACCACCTTCATCATCCCACTCACGCACACGAAGTGGTCGGTCTGCCTCTCGTGGTAGTGCCAGGCCTTGACCGCGCCGGGGTAGGCGGCGGTGAGGTACACCTGGCCGAACTTGAGGAAGAGGTCGTCGTCGGCGCGCAGCATCTCCATGAGGCGGCCGCGCTCGTCCGGGACGACTTTGAGCGGCTTGGTTCGCACCCCGTCAATCAGCTTCTTCGAGGGGGCCTCAAATCGCTTCATCGTCCCTCCGCCCGCTCCTGGGCGATCAGGCAGGTGGCCCGGTACAGACTCTCGATGGCGCCGGCGTCGGTCCACCAACCGTCCACGAAGTCGTGGTCGAGCTCGCCCCACGCCAGGTACTGGTTGTTCACGTCGGTGATCTCCAGCTCACCCCGGCCCGAGGGCTTGAGCATGCTGATGATCTCGAAGACACGCGCGTCGTACATGTAGACGCCGATGACCGCGTAGCGCGACCGTGGCGCTTTCGGCTTCTCCTCAATCTTGACGATGCGCTCCCCCTCGAGGACCGGCACGCCGAAGCGCTCCGGATCCGGCACTTCCTTGAGCAGAATCATGCCGCCTCGCGCCTTCGTGCCGTACTTCTCAACCGCCGGCCGGATGCCCTTCTGGAGAATGTTGTCGCCCAGGATCACGCAGATCGGCTCGCCGTCGGCGAAGTCCTCCGCTAGGGCGAGCGCCGCCGCGATCCCCCCCTCTCCTTCCTGGTAGGTGTAGTTCAGGTGCCTGAGGCCGAAGTCCCTGCCGTTGCCAAGCAGCCGCAGAAAGTCGCCGGCATTGTTGCCACCGGTGACGAGGAGGATCTCGGTGATGCCGGCGCCGACCAGCGTCTGGATCGGATAATAGATCATCGGCCGGTCATAGATCGGCAGCAGATGCTTATTGGTGATTTTGGTGAGCGGGAACAGGCGGCTTCCCGTGCCGCCAGCCAGTACGACACCCTTCATAGGCTTTTATCATACCGTAACGGGTTTCGCGGTTGCCGCCCTGTTTCAGAACAGCCGGAATCTGACCAACTTCAGCGGGTTCTTCTTCAGGCTCCTGGACAGTGCCTGGACCTCGCGAGTGGCTCCGGCCAGCGTTTCGTTGAGTTGCGGGTTCACCATCAACTGTCCGACTGTGCCCTGTCCGGAAACCCGGGACAGTATCCGCAATCCCCGATTGCCTCGCGGGATGCACCGCCTGTCGGCACTGCCATTTCGATGTGCGCAGTCGCCGGGCAGTACCTACGCCTACCGGACCAAGATCACCAACCCCCTGGGCCATATGACGAGCATGACGTGGGACCTGAACCTCGGCAAGCCCACGGCGATCACCGATCCAAACTCGAACGTGACGCACGCCGACTACGTGGACCCGCTGGACCGGCTCACCAAGGTGACGCGTGCGGACAACAGCACCACAACTTATACCTACACCGACACTCCCAACGCGGCACAAGTTACCACCGCCTCTGATCTATTGGCGAACAACGACCAACTTCTCACGACAACCACCTCTTACGACGGCTTGGGGCGGGCCTTCAAGGTCAGGAATCCCGACGGCAA
>PMIK01000297.1 GCA_003157095.1 Gemmatimonadota bacterium
GAACGCGGTGATGGTCGAGGCGAAGTACACCAGGATCCCCATCCCGAACAGGATCAGGACCATGGTGAAGATCCGTCCCGCCGGATTGTTGTCCATCGGGATGATCTCGCCGTACCCGACCGTGGTCAGGGTGATCACGGTCATGTACAGGCTGTCGAGGAAGCGGTGCTTCCCGTGCCCGATGATGGTGTAGCCCGCGACGCCGACGGCGAAGATCGCCAGCACGGCCATACCCGCGGTGGTGAGCCGGCGCCTGACTTCGGCGAGCTGCCGGTCGGCCTCGGTGAGCCTGTTCATCCGCACTCCGTTGAATCCGGGCACAAGCTATACCGTTGACGCCCGGGCCGCCAAACGCCATTCTTTCCGCGCGACAGTTCACCCGTTCACGCCGCCAGGGACCCGTCCGGAGTCGCCATGACGCTCGCTGATCTGCCCGTCCTCAACCCGTCCACGCCCGGCCGCGAGGCCCGCCGCGCGGTCCTGGTTGCCATTCTGTTCGCCGTCTTCGGCGCGCTGTATGCGCTGGCGCGAGCCGCGGCCGCCGCGGCGCCCGACCTCTCGGCCTCCACGGGCGACGTGTTCGGGTTCGCCTACCCGCGCGGCTGGGGGCTCGCCGTCTCGCTGTGGTCCGGCGCCGCGGGCTGGCCCAGCAGCCTCGCCAACTCCGAGACGTTCCTCGCCGTCAGCGCCACGGTCATCATGGCCATCGCGCTGATCGTGGTGATGCACCCCGACATCCTGGTCCGCCAGGGGCCCCAGTACGTCTCGCCGGCGCGGCGCATCACGACCGTGGTCGTCGCGTTCGTGATGGCGTTCCTGATGTACCGCCTGGTGATCGCGATAGACAACCTCTTCTCGTTCGACGCGCTCGTCTCGAATCCCGACCGGGCCCGCCGGGAGCTGGTCGGCCTCGGCGCCCTCAGCGCGATCGTGTTCGCCGGGGTCTGGTCGTTCATCGGCCCGAAGGACTTCGGCCGGCGGATCCCGCTCCGGATCTCCCACGGGGCGCTGGGCGGGATCGCGGTCTGGGGTGCGGTGGCCCTGGCGACGCTGCTTTCCAGCCAGGCGCGCGGCTTCCTGTCCAGCACGCTCGACACCTTCTACACGCTGCTCACCGTGGACGCCGCCAACGGGACGCCGGGCGCTACGGCGGGCTGGGCCGTAGCCTCCGACGTGCTCACCGCCGCCACCGCGATGGCACTGGCCGGCGCGCTCCTCATCGTCACCGCCCCGCAGTCCCTCGGCCCGGGCAACCGCCGCGGCAGCGCCATCGTCTCCGGCGTGGTCACGCTCTTCCTGATCGTCGTCGCGGCGACCACGTACAGCACCACGCGGGCGCGGGAGCGCGAGGTCAACGCCAACGTGGTCAGCGAGCTGCAGCTCGACCGCACGGCGCCGCCGCGGACGCCGGTGCTGCTGGCCGGCCAGAGCATGGCCACGTCGCGCCGCCTCATCGTCCGCTCGCTGATGGAGCCGACGACCACGGCCGACGACTGCCTGCACCCGGGCAGCGACAACCGGACGCTGCCGGCGCGCACCGACAACAACGTGCGGCGGCTCACGGCCTGGCTGCAGACGCACCAGGACGTCGTCAACGGAATGGCGATTCGCGTGGCGAGTTGCCGCGCGGCGCTTCAGGCCCTGCTGTGGGAGCCGGACTCCGCTCGGGCCGGCATCTTCCTGACGGACCATCCGGAGCGCATCGGCGCCTTGACGTACCTGTATGCCATGTCGGGCATCACGACGCCCAGGCCCGCCTTCCTGCGGCGGATCATCGCATCCCTCGCCGACACGACGCGCTTCCAGCACGGCGTCGAGGCGCCGAAGCGGTTCGCTCAGCTGGCGCGGCTGGCGGGCGACACGGCCGCCGAGGCTGCCTGGCGCCAGCAAGCCCTCGTCCCCTCCACGCCGGAGGAGGTGGCGATGCGCGGGGCGCGGCCGGTGTACACCGACGGTGTGGTGAGCGGCAGGGTGACGACCAGCGCACCCGGGTGGCGCATCGCCCTGCTGACCGCGGACGAGCCGGGGTCCGGCAGCGACGCGATGGTGCAGGCCCCACGGTCCGAGGGCGCGGTCCTGTCCTCGATGGTCACGGCCGCCGACCTCGAAGCAGACGGCCGGTTCAGCTTCGGCGGTCTGCGCGACGGCTACTACCAGCTCGCCCTGCTCTCGCCGGGCGGCACCGGCGTCGCCCAGCTGACCAAGCTGGTCGTCAAGAACGACCCTGGCGTCTTCCAGCTCACGCCGGCGAAGAAGCTGAAGGATGTGGGGACGATCAGCTTGACCTATTGAATGGGTGAGAAGTGAGGTGTGAAAAGTTGAAGTGAGAGGTGAGAGGTCGAAAGGCGTGAGAGGGTGCGGGCTTCCTTCTCACGCCTTCTGACTTCTCACCCCTCACCTATCCCTCTCGCCTCTCACGCCTCACCCCTCACCTGTGCAAGTTTCTTCTCTCCATTCGTCTCCCTGTCGAACCCCAAACCGGGAGACTTCCCATGTTCAGACGTCTGGCACTCACCATCGCGCTGGCGGCGCTGTCCGCCGGCGGGCTCGAGGCTCAAGGCTGGATCCAGGACCTGCGACCGGCCCGCATCGGGCCGCCCTCGTCGGTCGTGAGGGTCAGCTCCAACGTGCGGACCGTGATTGACGGCCGCGTGGCGCGCGTCGAGGTGGAAGAGCAGTTCCGCAACGCGGGCGGCGGCCTCGCCGAAGGCACCTATCTCTACCCCATGCCGGGTGAGGCGGTCTTCACCGACTTCTCGCTCTGGATGGGAGAGAACCAGGTGCGCGGCGAGGTGATGAACGCCGAGCAGGCGCGGGGCATCTATGAGGACATCGTCCGGCGGCTGAGGGACCCCGCCCTGTTGACGCTCGAGGGCCATGGACTCATTCGCGCGAGGATCTTCCCGATCCAGCCCGGTGAGACGAGGAAGGTGGTGCTCCGATACACCCAGGTGCTGCAACGGGCCGGAGACGCCCTGCGTCTCCGCTACTCCATCGGGGACCGGCCGGTGACCGCGGGCCGCGGCTACCTCGACCAGCCCGCTCCCACGCCGACGGACGCGTTCCGCTACACCGTCGCAGTGCCGGGCGCCGACGCCTATGGCACCCCCTACTCGCCGACCCACCGGGTGACGACTCGGCGGGTGGGTGACCGGATGGAGATCACGCTCGAGCCTGACGCCTCGGGCGACGTCGAGATCTTCATCCCGCTGCGCCGCGGGCTCGTGGGCACGAGCGTGGTGACCAACGCCGCTGGTGGTGAGGACGGCTACTTCATGCTACTGGTTGCTCCGCCGACCGAGGAGGAGGGGCCGAGCGTGCCGCGCGACCTCACGCTGGTGCTCGACATCTCCGGCTCGATGTCGGGCGACAAGATTGACCAGGCCAGGGCGGCACTCCGGGAGGCCCTCGCGACGCTGCGGCCGGCCGACCGCTTCCGCCTGGTGGCCTTCTCCACGCGCGTGCTCAACTTCCGCGATGGCTTCGCGCCGGCCACCCCCGCGAACGTGCAGGCGGCGCGCGCGTTCCTGGACGGCCTCACGGCCGACGGCGGCACCAACATCGCGGGCGCGCTGGACGCCGTGCTCGGGACGGCGCCCGAGGAAGGGCGGCTTCCCATCATCGTGTTCGTCACCGACGGCATCCCCACGGTGGGGGAGCAGTCGCCGGAACGGATCGCGGCCCTCGCGGGCGCCCGGATCGGCACGGCCAGGATGTTCACCGTCGGCGTCGGCTTCGACGTCAACACGTACCTGCTCGACCGGCTCGCCGTCGAAGGCCGCGGCAGCGCCGAGTATGTGGCGCCGAACGCCGACATCGAGACGGCGATGAGCGCCGTGCTGGGCAAGATCCAGCACCCGGCGCTCGTCAATCTGCGGATCGCCGGAGCGCCGGTGTCGCTGGTGCAGACCTACCCGGCGAGCCTCCCCGACCTCTTCTACGGCGAGGAGATGGTGGTGTTCGGTCGTTATCACGGCACCGGCACCGGCCCGCTCGTCGTGACCGGCGAGCGCAACGGCCGCACCGAGCGGTTCACGGCCGACGCGGTGTTCCCGGCCACGGCAGCCGAGAATGACTTCGTCCCGAAGCTCTGGGCGTCGCGTCGCATCGGCGACCTCACCCGCCAGATCCGGATCGAGGGCGCCACCGCGAGCCTGGTCGAAGAGGTGCGCAGTCTCGGGCTGCGCTACGGCATCCTGACGGAGTACACGTCGTACCTGGTGCAGGAGCCGAGAACCGCGTGGAGCCAGTCGGCGCCGATGCCGGTGTCGGGGGCGCTGCGGGGCGGTGCCGGAGCGGCGGCGATGCAGACCGGCCGCGACGCGTTCGCCAACGCGAAGGCGAGCGCGGCCTTGGGCGGCGTGTCCACCCTGTCGGCCGCGGATCACGTCGCGGGCGCGCGGGCCAACGAGCTGGCCGAAGCCGGGGCGCCAGGTGCGGTGACCGTGCGCCGGGTCGGCGGGCGGCTGTTCGTCCGGAACGACGGCGTCTGGACGGATGCGTCCCACCGCGACAGCTTGAATGTCGTAGCAGTGGCGCCGTTCAGCGATGCGTACTTCGCCCTGGTGCGGGCGCTGCCGGAGATCGCGCCGTACCTCGCGGTGGGGGACCAGGTCGTCGTCGCGGGGCGGCGGGCGAGCGTAAAGATCACCGGCTCGGGCCAGACCACGTGGCAGCCGGGCCACCTGGAGGCGCTGGTGCACGCCTTCAGGGGGGTCTAGCGGTCACGCCTCACGGATGGGGAGAGCTGCAACGGCCGACGTCGCCGAGCTGTACACCCGGTACCACGATTCGCTCGTCCGGTTGCTGTGGCGCCGGACGGGCGATCGTGACCGCGCCGAGGACCTGGCGCAGGAGGTGTTCGTCCGCGCCCTCGAGACGCCGCCGGCGAACCCGAAGCCGTGGCTGTTCGCGGTCGCGCTGAATCTGGTGCGCGATGACGGGCGGCGCGCGGTGCAACAGGGACGGAAGCTGGCATTGCTGAGAGGTGAGGCGAGCGGAGCCGCGGCGCCTTCCCCCGACGTCGCCTTCGAGACGGCGGAAAAGGCCGATGCGGTCCGTGCGGCGCTCGCGATGCTGGACGGGCAGGACCGCTCGGCGCTGCTGCTCAAGGCGGAGGGATTCAGCTACGACGAAATCGCGGCGGCGCTCGGCCTTGCAAAGGGCTCGGTCGGCACGACGCTGGCGCGTGCGCGGAAGCGGCTGGTGGAGGCGTTCGACGAGCAAGGACGGGTGAACCATGTCACACGTTGACGATGGGCAGCTGAACGCGCTGCTGGACGGCGAGCTGGACGGCGCGGAGGCGGCCGCGGTGCAAACCCACATCTCGGGTTGCACCGAATGCACGAGGCGGCTGGAAGAGGCGAAGCGCTTCCTGGCACAGGCCGCCGACCTGCTCGGCGCCCTGGAAGTGCCCAGGCAGGTCGCCGTGCCGGCCGCGCAGTCACGGCTCGTGTCCAAGACCGCCAGGGAGGTCGCGCTCGAGGTGGATGGAGCGACCCAACAGAGCCCTGCCATCGGGGCCGCGCCGCCGGAGCGGTTGTGGCGCCGCGGGCCGCGCGGCCAGCAGGAACGCCACGGATTCGACTACACCTCCCTCGCCTGGGCGGCGACCATCGTCCTGGCCATCGGAGTCGGCTTTCTCGCGAACGAAGTGCGCCACGCCCGCTCGAGGATCGAACCGGTTGAGGGAAGCACCGCCTCGCGAGGGACGGCGCGCGGGTCCGCACCGGCCGGCGCCCCGGCCGCCGAGAAGGTGACCGCCGGCTCGCGCGCTCGGGAGAGCGTACCGGCCACGGTGGGCGGCGTGCGGGCG